>JBKGUS010000018.1:0-12009 GCA_046462295.1 Thermoleophilaceae bacterium
GCACCCGTTCACCGACGCCTGAGTCCGCTTTGTCCCAGCCGAAGAGCTCCCCCAGCTTCCAGCGAAGCGCGAACAGTGCGCGGAAGACGGCGGGGAACTCGGAGCCGCCGCTTAGGCTGACGGTCTGCTGCACCAGTCGCGCGAGGTCGTCCGGGCCCCCTGGGGTCGGCAGTTCCCATACGTCCTCGAGCTCGAAATCCGTGGTGAACTCGTGAACCCGCCACGGTCGGGAGGTGTGTGCGCTGTTCGGGAGTCTCATGGTGCGCCCGAAACTACGCACGCTTGACCGCAAGAACGTCGGCCTGCGGTCTCAATCATCTGTAGTCCCGCGGGACTACACGGCGCCGCTCAACGGCGGGGCGCCACCAGCCCGCTGTCGTAGGCGAAGATCACCAGCTGCACCCGGTCGTGCAGGTCGAGCTTTGCACGCAGCCGTCCCAGGTAGGTCTTGACCGTGGGCTCGGCGATATGCAGGGCGGCCGCGATCTCGGCATTCGACCGCCCCTGGGCGACCTCCAGCAGGATCGCGCGCTCGCGGTCGCTCAAGGCCGCGAGCCGCGAATCGTCGATCGGCGCGTCCGGGAGCGTGCCTGCGACGTGGTCGAGCAGCCGCCGCGTCGCGGTCGGTGCCACTATCGCGTCGCCGGACGCGACCGCCCGAATCGCCGCCAGCAGCTCCTCCGGGTCGGCGTTCTTGAGCAAAAAGCCGCTGGCACCGGCGCGCAGCGCGGGGAACACGTACTCGTCGAGGTCGAAGGTCGTCAGGACGATCACCCGCGGCCCCGCGGTGCCGTCGCGCTCGATCAGGAGCCGCGTCGCCTCGACGCCGTCGAGCCGGGGCATGCGGACGTCCATCAGCACGACGTCGGCGGTGGTAACCGCGATACGGTCGAGCGCCTCGCGGCCGTCCTCGGCTTCGCCAACCACCGTCATCTCGGGCTGCGATTCGATCACCATCCGCAGACCGGCGCGGACGAGCGCCTGGTCGTCGACCAGGAAGACGCGGGTCACGCCCGCAGCTCCGCGACGTCGTCCGCGGGCGCCGGCAGCCGGGCGCGGACTTCGTAGCCGCCGCCGGCTCGCGGTCCGGCGTGCAACGTGCCGCTGTGCAGGACGACGCGCTCGCGCATCCCGGCCAGGCCGTGCCCCTGGCCGTCGCCGGCGCCGACCCCGCGGCCATCGTCGCGGACCGTGAGCTCGACGTCCGCATCGAGGTAGCGCAGCATCACCTCCACCCGCCGCGGCGAGTCCGCGTGCCTGAGCACATTGGTCAGCGCCTCCTGGGCCACCCGGTGGATGCACAACTGCAGCTCGGCCGGTAGCTCGCGCGCCCGGCCCTCGACCTCAAGCTCAACCGGCAGGCCCGTGCGCCCAAGCCGGCGGACGAGGCCCGCCAGGTCGCCGCCCTCCTCGCCCGCCCGCAGTACACCGAGCAGGCGGCGCATCTGGGCCAGTGCATCTCGCCCGGTCTCGGCAATCTGCGCCAGCGCTCGCCTCGCGGCGTCGGGATCGTCGGGCGCGGCGTAGCGGCCACCGTCGGCCTGGGAGACCATCACCGCCAGCGAGTGCGCCACCACGTCGTGCAGCTCGCGCGCGATCCGCGCCCGCTCCTGAGCCGCCCCGATCTCCGCCTGCTGGTCGCGGTCGAGCTCAAGCGCCGCCAGCCGGGCGCGGCGGTTGACCCGCCGGTCGGCGAGCAGCGCCGCCAGCAGAACGTAGGCGGTGACGACGGCGGTCCCGAGCACGAACCCGTCAAGAACGCCGGGGAACGACGCTCGGAGCGACATCACGACGCCGCCGACGAGCGCCACGCCGAGCCCGATCGGCTTGAGCCCGCTCGGCCCGTGCGCGACCAGGTAGTAGAGGGCGACCAGCGGCGCCAGGTCGGCCACCACCACGTGCTCGGTGAGCGCGAGTTGGACGAGGCAGGTCGCCATGACGGTCGCGAAGACGGCGACCGGCGCGCGCGGTCCAAATGGCAGCGGCGCGACGAGCGCCAGCGACACGACAACCTCCTCGGCGGTCGGCGCGACCGACGTCTCGTAGGAGAACAGTCGGCCCGAGATCAGCTCGCCCACCACAAGCAACACCGTGACCGCGGCGGCGAGGCGATCGCCTGCAAACGGATGACGATCGAGCCAACGGTGGAGGCGAGCGAACAGAGAGCCAAGCATACGAAGGCCCGTTCAAGGGCCGCCGACCGCGTGCCGGGCGCAAGCTCGCGACCGCTTCAGGCGCAAAGCGATCGCGCAGCCGTCGAGGAGCAGCCGCGTCGGCACTCCGGCGATGCCCCGCCTCGTCGCTCGGGACGGGGCGGCGGTTGCGTGGTTCGAATAGTTCATGAGTCCGTGTGGAACTACACGTGCTCAACATTGAGGTGCGACGATCCGGGGGGAGTTTGCTCCGGATGGGCACGGAAGGATGGTGTGGCCCGCTTGTGAGGGACGTGCCGGGGGTCTCGATGCATCGTCGCGCGGTTGGGGGTGCCCGGTGTGGCCGTCCGCGCCGGGCTCGGAAGGCTCACGTCCGGGTCGCGCGGGTGCGGCGTTGGGATGCGGCGCTTGTCTTGCTCGTGGCTGGCGTCGGCGTGTCATCGGCGGGGTGCGGGCTGGGGGGTTCAGACACCGCGGAGGCGGCTGGCTCCTGGCGCAAGGCGCCGGCTTCCCCGCTCAGCCCGCGCGAGCAGGCACTCGGTATCTGGACCGGCCGCGAAACGTTGGTGATCGGCGGAAGTGACGCGCCGCCCTGCCCTCCGGGAGCGTCGTGCGGGCCCCAGACAACGCCCCCGCTGGCAGACGGGGCGGCATTCAATCCGCGCACACGCTCCTGGCGTCGGATCGCCGACGCACCGCTCGGTTTCGACTTCGCCGACGGCGCCGTCGTCGGCCGTACAGTGTTCGTCGCGACCCCGGGCAGCGCTTCGAGGCCCGGCGCTCCGAGCGCCGTGCTCGCCTACCGCGTCGACCGCGACCGCTGGCGGCGCCTCCCGTCGCCCCCCAATCCCAAGCGCAACTACACACTGCTGGCCGCCGCGGATCGGGTTGTCGCCTACGACATAGGCGGCGGGCGGCGGGACCCGCCGGGCTACGTGCTTGGGCGCGGCGGCAAGTCCTGGCGCCCGCTGCGGCCCGACCCGCTCGCCCACGCACCCGCAGTCGATGGCTTGGAGCGGCCGCGAGCTCGTGCTGATCGGCTCCGTTTTCGTCGGGCGCAGGGGCGACAGGCCTCCATTGGCGCGAGCCGCCGCGCTCACGCTGGGTACTAGACGCTGGCGACGGCTGCCCGACTCGCAGACCGTTCTCTATGGGCACCATTGGGTGCGCGTCGGGTCGCGGCTGATCAATCCCGCGCTCGGCGACGGCGGCGAGGAATACCGCTGGGGCCGCCCGCACGGCGGCATCCTCGACCCCGAGACAGGCGTCTGGTCGGATCTCCCCAACCCGCCCCAGGAAGGCCCCTTCGAGTTCGGAACGGGAGTGCTGACCGCGTCGCGTGGCCACTACTCCAGCCCGCACGGCTGGATACTCGACACAACCCGTGACCGGTGGATCGAGATCCCGCGACTCGGACCGGAGCGCACCCACGTAGGCGGACGGGCGGTCGCCAGCGCGGGCAGAAAGCTCCTCGTCTTCGGCGGCGCCAGATTCAGCAGCAAGACCCCCGGGGGCCGGCTGCTCGACGCCGCCTGGATCTGGTCTACTCCCACGGCCGGCGGCTAGATCCTCCACCTCGCATCCGCCCCCCGGCCGTTCATCGGCTCCAGACTAGCTCGGCGGGGGCGCGAGGGTAGCGACCGTCTGGCCGCTCCCCGCAGCCCGCGACGGCGCTGCGCAACACGACCCGGGCACCGGAACGCTACTGAAGGTGACTTGCCAGTAGCTCTCGGAACTGAGAGAGGGGCATGTCCTCAGGGATCAGACCCCTACCGCTACAGGTAAGGCACTTCTGCGTCGGGTCGGCAACGATGCCGCCGCCCTCGGTTACCGTCTCGATGTAGCCTCGGCCGCCGCACTCCTGGCACGGCGCCTTAACGGAAACTGTTAGCTCGTTTGAGGAGTGCTCACCACCGACCATCTCCCGAGCAATCTACCGCGCAGACCGTGAGGCGCGAACCGTGCCGGTCGCCTCAAGTGCCCCTGGCCGGCTTGACGTAGGCTGCCGGTATGCCGCCGCAGGCCGGAAGCATCACCATCCTGGCCGACCACGAGCCCGCCGCAGAGCTCCTCTCCTGCCTCCGCGAAAACCTCAGGCAACTTCGAGTGGAAATAGCCGAACCTGACGGCCACCACGTCTGGGTCACCGACCACTCCGGCAGCGTCGCCAGCCTTCCCGACCTCCTAGACGAACAACTCGACCAATGCGGGCAGGCCCTAGGGATCTCCGACTGGAGAGAACACCTACGCATAGACCCCCAGCAGCCTGCCACTTAGGGGTCGCAAGAAAAGCGGGCCACCACCTCCGAATCGCGCACGATTGGCACGAGCATGACGGCTATGTCACGACTGCGACTCCAACGACCTGGGACGACTTGGCGGCTGCAGTTGCGAACGACGAGGCCTTCCTTCGGTGGAGTCCCGAAGATGACCTCGTTCGCCGCGCGTGGCTCGCCGACGACGGCTCGTTCTACCTCCGATGGTTCATGTACGACGAGCGCAGCGACCTCACGTCGGCCGATCCACCTGTTGGCGGCGACGTTGACTTGACGGGGCGATCCGAACTCGTCGAAGCCGGACGTGAGGCGCTCGCTGAGCTAGGAGTTGGCACCGAGGTAGCGCCGGCGAGTGCGTTCTTCCGGAGTCGCTGGGCTGGCTGACGCCACCGCTGCATTGAGGCAAGACCAGCAGCGCCGCGGGCATCATGCGGAGTGCTGGATTGGACGAGCAGTGGCAACCTGAACCCAACCTCATGGTTGAGCGCGTATCTTCCCAACGCGCCGGGGACAAGGTAGAACCGACCGCGCTCCTCGCCGGAAGCGCTCTAGATCAGCGGAATACGTAGCGGAAGCGCGTGCCGATGCAGAAGCGTTCGAGCTGGCCCCCGAGTGACGCGCCGTGAGATCTGTTCTCGGAGCTGGGTACGTAGCGGACGTCTGCCTTCCAGCCGCGCGGGTTTCGGCCACGCTCTAGCCCCGGCCCGCGTCCGCGGCCGACCGCTGGCGGGTACTCGTCGCGGTCGAAACCCTCGCGCGTCGGGATGTCCCGCATCAGCCGCTCCCGCCGGGTGTCCGCCCCCCGCCGGTTGACCACCAGTCGCCGGGGCCAGCAGTGATCGGTGTACGCACGGCGTTCAACTCCGGCTCGCGTGAGAGGCTAGAACAGCGATGGGGTCGCACGGCCAACTGAGCGAGGGAGGACGGGTTGAACTGCTACGAGTGCTCG
This sequence comes from Thermoleophilaceae bacterium, assembly GCA_046462295.1. Classification (GTDB taxonomy): domain Bacteria; phylum Actinomycetota; class Thermoleophilia; order Solirubrobacterales; family Thermoleophilaceae; genus JACVRW01. The sequence goes on from JBKGUS010000018.1 coordinate 5,379, forward strand.
AAGTCGGGAGTCGACAAGCCGGCGGTCGCCATCTGCACGAGCTGCTCCGCCGGGCTCTGCCTGGAGCACCTGCGTGAGACGGCGGCCTACCTGGGGACGGGCGCCATCCGCCCGAGCTGTCCGCACGACACCTGGTCCATCTCCGCGCGCAGCCTATCGGGCTGAACGCCAGCGACCCCGACTCCGACCGGGCCGACGAGAAGGCGCAGAGCGCCTGCGCCGACGGGAGCGCGAGCAAGGGCGCGAGGAGCAGGTCGCCGCGCACGGCGCCAACCTCGACTCCGCGCTAGCTCGCTGAGCGGTCCCACCGGCCCTGCCGAAGCGGGGGCCGTCCTCCGCAACTCACGGTACGCCGTTCCAGCTCGTGGCGCACACCGGAGCGGAGCTGCCGACGAGCTGCACATTTCCCACGACACCGTGCGCACCCACAGTGCGGAGGCGCCATGACGAAGCTCCGCGCCCGCTCGCGCGCGACCTCGTCGCCAAGGCGCTCGGCGACGGGCCCTTGCTCGCCTGAATCAGTCGTCGCGGGGCGCTTCGCTTTCGGCGAAGGAGCCGACGTCCTTGTCGCGCGGCAGCGTCTCCTCGCCCTCGGCGAAGGAACCGACGTCCTCGTCTCGCGGCAGCGTCTCCTCGCCCTCGGCGAAGGAGCCGACGTCCTCGTGGCGCGGCAGCGTGTCCTTGTCCTCAGCGGACGAGCCGGCGTCGGCATGCTCGCGGTCCGTCTCCACGGTCACCTCTCCTCTCTCGCTCGTGCTTTGAGACTACGCCTTGATGCGCGCAATGAACAGGGCCGAGCGAGCGCTCACGGGGTCATTCCGGTCCGTCTCGAGCGACCATCGCGGGCCGCCCGTAGTCCGCGGCATCGAGCAGGTCGCGACCTCGCGCGACGGTCATCCGTGCGCCTCGCGATTCGGACCGGCGTCGAGCACTGCTGCTTGGAGGCACGAGCGGCAGCGCCGGCGGAACGGCGCGCCGCTGCTGGCTTGGACGAGGACCAGGAGCCGGGCACGCCTGCGAGTACTCGCCCGGCCCGACGGACCCGCCTCAGCCTCCCGCATTCGCTTCATCTGAGCGGGGACGCGTCGGCCGGTAGACCGGCCGCATCGCTGTTCTCTCTGCAAGGAGTTTTCATGTCCACGCGGCAACTTCTCGACGCCGCACGTCGCCGCCGTTCGCCGGCCACCCTGCCGGGATTCCACGCGGGTCGCCCGCCGCGCAACAAGGGCTTTCGCTATCCGCCGTCCCCGCCTCGGGTCGAGGAGATCATCGCCGTGATGCGGCAGGCAGGGGCGACAGACCACGGGCTCCGGCTGCGGGCGCTGATCGTCGTGCTCTGGCGGGTAGGGCTTCGGATCGGCGAGGCGATGGCGCTGACAGAGCCAGACCTCTACCCCAGCTGCGGCTCGATCCTGGTCCGCCAGGGCAAGGGCGGCAAGCGGCGCGAGGTCGGCATGGACGGCTGGCGGTTTTACCAGCTCCGTCTCAGCCAAGGCGGGCGTGCGACGACGGTTCGCCCGCATCAGCTCCGCCTCGCCTACGCGGTCGAGATGGCGCACAAGGGCGTGCCCCTGAAACGTGATCCAGCGCCAGCTCGGCCACGTCAACCTCGGCGTCACCTCCGTCTACGCCTACTACGTCGGCCCGGACACACGCCCATCCTGTACGCGGGGTACCGAGGTCGTCGAGGTCAGCCCGAGCGAGGAGCTCGGCCGGACGATGGAGATCGTGACCAAGAACATGGAGGAGATGGAGGCCTCCGCCTAGATCCGGCGGGAGCCCGTCAGCGGTGCTCGGGGTTCGGGTAGTCGAACCGGCAGCCCGCGTCCCACTCCGTCCGCTGGTTCCCGTGCGCGGGCACGCCTCCCGCGTCCTTCAGCATGCGCGCGAGGTGCAGCAGGTTCCACGTCATGAACGTGGTGTTGCGGTTGGTGAAGTCGTTGTCGGGCCCACCCGAGCCGTCGTCCAGATAGCTCGGGCCGGGCCCGGCCTCGCCGATCCACCCGGCGTCGGCCTGAGGCGGCACCGTGAAGCCGAGGTGCCCGAGCGAGTACAGGATCTCCATCGCGCAGTGCTTGATGCCGTCCTCGTTGCCGGTGATGAGGCAACCGCCGACGCGGCCGTAGTAGGCGTACTGGCCGGCGTCGTTCAGCAGATGGCTGTTGCCGTAGAGGCGCTCGATCACGCGCGCGCAGACGGACGACTTCTGCCCGAGCCAGATCGGCGACGTCAGCACCAGGATGTCGGCGGCGATGACCTTGTCGAAGATCGCCGGCCACTCGTCGCGCTCCCAGCCGTGCTCGGTCATGTCCGGCCAGACACCGGTCGCGATCTCGTGATCGACCGCGCGGACGACCGCCACGGACACGCCGTTCCGCTCCATGATCGCGATCGAGCGGTCGGCGAGGCCCTGGGTGTGCGAACTCTCCGGCGAGCGCTTCAGCGTGCAGTTGATGTAGACCGCGCGCAGGTCGCTGAAGTCCCACCGCGACCCCGCGGACAGCCGTTCCTGCATCTCGGTGAAAGTCGGCATGACCCTCCTCTTCGGGGCTGGTTGTGCGTCAGTCCGGCGAACTTCGGGCGCGCCACATCGACGCTTGACTTTGCCCAGCGCCGGCGGTCATGCTCGCAGCGTGGGCGCCGCCATCGCAATCGGCGCGCCGGTCGGCCTGGCGCTGGGCATCGTGGTCAGCGTGACAACCAGCGTGCCGCTCGCGCCCGAGGCCGGCGGGCTGCTCGGCTGACTGTCCCGGCGTGAGCGCCGATGGGCACCGCGACATTCGCCGGACTCCTCCTGATCGTCATGCCGGTGGCGTTCAACGTCGCGTTCGGCATGCTCGCCGCGCGGTTCGACTACCCGAGGTTCGCGACTATTGGCGCGACGAGCGCGAGCCGATCCTTGCGCTCGTTGGCGATCAGCACCCGGAGATGCTCAATACCCGCTATTTGCGGCTTCTCCAGGAGGCCGCCGACGGCCCTTGCGTCTCGCTGGGTGTAGGGTCGGTGTCCGCTTCGCCTCAACCCTCGGCGAGCGGGACTTCCCGGCTCCGACACTCGGTCGGTGTATGGGCGTACCGACCTAAACGGTCTGCGCCATGACCACCAACGTCAGGAGCCCCACATGTCTGTCTTGGCCGAAAAGTCAGCGGACGCCACGGCGATCCGGCCGTTCACGATCGAGACTCCCGAGGCGGATCTCGATGACCTGCGCGCGCGCATCGCGGCTACGCGCTGGCCCGAGAAGGAGACCGTCGAGGATCAGTCGCAAGGCGTGCAGCTCGCGACGATGCAGGCGCTCGCGCGCTATTGGGATACCGAGTACGACTGGCGCAAGTGCGAGGAGAAGCTGAAGGCCCTGCCGCACTTCATCACCGAGATCGATGGGCTGGACATCCATTTCGTTCACGTTCGCTCGGAGCATGAGGATGCGTTGCCGCTCCTCGTCGCGCACGGATGGCCCGGATCGGTCATCGAGCAGCTGAAGATCATCGATCCACTCACCAATCCGACGGCACATGGCGGGAGCGCAGCGGACGCTTTCCATCTGGTGATCCCGTCGATGCCGGGTTACGGGTTCTCGGGCAAGCCGGCCGCCACCGGCTGGGGCCCTGAGCACATCGCGCGTGCCTGGGCGGAGCTGATGGAGCGCCTGGGATACGACCGCTACGTCGCCTCCGGCGGCGATTGGGGCGGGCAAATCGTTGACCTGATGGGTGCACAGGCGCCTCCCGGGTTGATCGGCATCCACACCAACTTCCCTGGTGCCGTTCGACCCGACGTCTCAGCGGCGGTCCAGTCCGGCGGCCCGGCGCCGGCCGGTCTCGATGACGACGGAACACGCCTCTACCAGAAGCTGAGGGACTTCTTTGCGACGGACGTGGGCTACGCACTTGAGCTGGGGACCCACCCACAGACGCTGTACGGAATCGCGGATTCACCCGTCGGCCTGGCCGCCTGGATGCTCGACCACGACTCGACCAGTTTGGCGCTGATCTCTCGCGTCTTTGTCGACGGGGCCCAGGAAGGCCTGACCCGAGACGACGTGCTCGACAACATCACCCACTACTGGTTGACGAACACCGGGGTCTCTTCGGGACGTCTCTATTGGGAAAACAAGCTCGGCTTCTTCGACCCGAAGGGCGTGGACATCCCGGTAGCCGTGAGCGTCTTCCCGGACGAGCTCTATCAGGTGCCGCGGAGTTGGGCAGAGGACGCGTACCCCAACCTGATCCATTACAACAAGCTCGACAAGGGCGGGCACTTCGCGGCCTGGGAGCAGCCGGAGCTGTTCGTCTCCGAGGTCTGCACGGGGCTCCGGTCGCTCCGCTAGGTGACCGTGTTCGACCGTCTGCGCATGCCGTCGCTCGGCGGGGTGACCGGGTGGCTCAACTCCGAGCCACTCGACCCCGCCGAGCTGCGCGGCCACGTCGTGCTGGTGAACTTCTGGACGCTCACCTGCATCAACTGGCTGCGCCAGGAGCCGTACGTCCGCGCGTGGTCGCGGGCCTACCGCGACGACGGGCTGATCGCCATCGGGGTTCACACGCCCGAGTTCGGGTTCGAGCACGACATCGATCTCGTGCGGCAGGCGGTGAAGGATCGGGACATCGACTACCCCGTCGCCGGCGACAACGACTACGCGGTGTGGAGCGCCTTCGCCAACCATTACTGGCCGGCGCTCTTCTTCGTCGACGCCGACGGCGTCATCCGCGACCAGCACTTCGGCGAGGGGCGCTACGAGGAATCGGAGCGCGTCATCCAGCGCCTGCTCGGCATCGAGCGCGGGCTCGTCTCCGTCGAGGGGGTCGGCGTCGAGGCCGCGGCCGACTGGGACCACCTGGGCACGCCCGAGACGTATCTCGGCCACGTGCGCGGCGAGCCGCCCGCGTCACCGGACCGCCTGCCCCTGAACCACTGGGCCTTCTCCGGCGAGTGGACGGTTGGGCCTGAGAGCGTCGCGCTCGACCAGGCCGGGGGGAGCATCGTCTACCGGTTCCACGCGCGCGACGCGCACCTCGTGCTGTCGCCCGGAGCGCGCGAGCCGATTCCTTTCCGCGTGCTCCTCGACGGCGAGGCTCCGGGCACGTCCCACGGCGTCGACGTCGACGAGGACGGAAACGGCGTGCTCCGCGACGGCCGCATGTACCAACTCGTGCGCGAGCACGACGCCGTGCGCGAGCGGACGCTGGAGATCATATTCCTCGAGCCTGGCGCCGAGGCCTACGCATTCACCTTCGGGTAGCCGAGATGGACGACTGGGTCACAGTCGGCGTCGCCGGTAGCGAGCCCGAGGCCGAGCTGCTCTTGGGGCGCACGACATCATGGTCAGCCCGCAGGACGCGCAAGACGCACGCGAGATCCTGCACGACCCCCGATGACCCACAGAGAATGACAGCTCGACCCAACCAAGCGTCGACCGTACACGGCCTCAAGTGCGCGGACCTAGTCGACGCGATGGGGCGGCTGCATCGCCACCGCTGTCACATCCTCGATCTCGTCACGCCGACGCCAGGGCGGGTCCTATTCGGCCCAGCGGTGACCATCTCGTACTTCCCGAGCTGCTCGGCTACGCTCGATCCCGAGCGCTACAACCTCGCCAACCTGTTCTACGAAGCGGTCGGCGACGAGCCGGCCGGCAAGGTGATCGTGCTCGCGTCGAACGGCTACACCGACACCTCTATGGGCGGAGGCACAAAGCTGCTGCGGCTCCATCAGAACGGGTGCGCCGGAGTGCTCACCGACGGCCGCCTGCGCGACTTCGACGAGCTTGCGCGCTACGACTTCGCGGCCTACTGCTCAGGTGAGGCGACTCGCTGGGGAGGGGATAGTGTGACGCCGTTTCGGGCAAATGTTCCAGTAGTCCTCCAGGGCGTAGGCGTGGTGCCCGGCCAGTACGTGTTCGCCGACTTCTCCGGCGCTGTGTTGATTCCGGACGGTCAGATCGACGAGGTGCTGGCCGAGGCACGCAAAGTCGAGGCCACGGATGCCGCCTCTCGCTACCAGATCGCGCGCGAGCAGGTTCGCGTGAACGATCACCTTTGCTAGTAGCCCCGCACTTGTTCGACGCGCGGTGCTCCTTTCGTGTATGGAAGTTGGAAGTGAGGGCACGCTGATCGCGCCCCTGCTGTCGCACGAGTCCGATGTGCCGATCAAGCGAGGGGTGCCGCTCAGGCTCCAGCGGTATCGCTCTGGAGCTCCCTTCCCAGGGCGTCCAAGAGGCTACCCATGCCCTCGGAGCGCCGGGCGGGGGACTCGTGGCCGTCGAGGAACGCACCCTGCTCGGTGAAGACCAGGTGGGTGCCATCCTCGCCCAGGGGTGTGAACTCGACCGTGGCCAGCGACACCGAGATCCTCGTCTCCTCCAGGACCATTTCGTAGGTGTAGACGATGCGCCGGCCCGGGACGACGTCCTGGTAGAGCGCCTCATAGCTGTAGGCGCGGCCATCCGGCGCGGTGCCCTGGCTGCGCTCTCGCCCGCCGACGCGGAAGTCGAGCTCGAGGTGCGCATCGGAGTCGATGTACCAGCGCGCCTTGGCCTCCGGATCGGCCCAGGCCGCGAACGCTCGCTCGGGCGACACCTCGTACTTGCGCTCGACGACAAAGGTGGCGTGCTCCACCGATCGTCCGCTCA
>JBKGUS010000019.1:0-2692 GCA_046462295.1 Thermoleophilaceae bacterium
GGCGTGGGAACCGCGGCCGTCCAGCTCGGCCGCGCGATGGGCGCCACCGTCACCGCCACCGTGCGCCGCGAGGAGCAGCGGCCCGCCGTGGAGGAGCTCGGCGCGCGCGCGATCGACCCCGAGGGCTTCGCCGACCAGGGCCCGTACGACGTCATCCTCGAGCTCGTGGGGGCCGGCAACCTCGCGGTCAACCTGGCGTCGCTCGCGCCGGGCGGCCGCATCTCGATCATCGGCGTAGGCGGCTCGGGCCCCACCGCCGAGATCAACCTCGTGCAGGTCATGCAGAAGCGCGCCCGCATCCACGGCTCGACCCTGCGCGCCCGCCCGCTCGAGCAGAAGGCGGCGGCCGCCCGCCTGGTCGAGAAGGAGGTGCTCCCGGCGTTCGAAGACGGCCGCTTGACGGTGCCGGTGGCCGAGACCTTCCCGCTGGACGAGGCGGAGCAGGCCTACGACCGCTTCCAGGCGGGCGGGAAGCTCGGCAAGATCGTCCTGCTTCCGTAGCGGGACCCGCGCCGAGGATCGTGCGACCCGCCCGCTCCCGTAGATTGGGACAGATGAACGATCGAGCGACCTGGCGGGCGCCGCAGCTCGGACCGGCGCGGACGATCGACCTCGGCGGCGGGCGGCGCATCCGCGCCCACGCCACCGGCGACGGGCCGCCGATCGTGTTCGTGCACGGCGCGCTCGTGAACGCGAACCTGTGGCGCAAGGTCATCCCGCGCCTCCACGGCTTCACGCGCGTGGCGCTCGACCTGCCGCTCGGCTCGCACACCGTCCCCATGCCGAAGGACGCGGACTACAGCTCCGCCGCGCTCGCCGACCTGATCGGCGACGCGCTCGACAAGCTCGACATGAATGGCGCCACGATCGTGGCCAACGACACCGGCGGCGGCCTCACCCAGATCCTGGCGGCCCGCCGGCCGGAGTGCGTCGGTGCGTTCGTGCTCACCTCATGCGACGCCTTCGAGAACTTCCCCCCGCGCTTCTTCCGGATCGTGCTCGCCCCGGCGCGCATCCCGGGCGGCGTGGCGACCGCCTTCCGCGGCCTCTGGCTGCGCCCGCTGCGGCGCCTTCCGATCGCCTACGGCTGGCTCACCAACGAGCCGATCGAGCGCGAGGCCGAGGACTCCTACGTGCTTCCGGTGCTCACCAGCGGCGAGATCCGCCGCGACACGCGCCGCTTCCTGAACGGCTTCGACCGGGACGAGTTGCTCGACGCCGCCGCGAAGCTGGCGAGCTGGGACAAGCCGGCCCTGATCGCCTGGTCTACGGGCGACCGCTTCTTCCCGGCCGAGCACGCGGAGCGGCTGGCCACGCTGATCCCGACCGCCCGGCTCGAGTGGGTCGAGCACTCACGCACCTTCTCGCCCGAGGACAGGCCCGACCGGCTGGCCGAGCTGATCGGCGACTTCGCCGGGCACGGCGCTCGTACACCAGTCGCCTAGGCATATGTCCGATGGGGCCCGAACGCCCCCGGCCGATGGGCGTCCTTAGACCGATCAGGGCAAACCCGCCGCGAGGCGGGGACGCAAAGCCAGAGGCCTCCAGAAGGCGGCTCAGCTGCCGGACCCCGACGACTCCCCCGCAAGGAGGGGCGCCAACGATGGCTTACCTGACGATCGCATCCAGTCTTCGATTCGCCGTGGCTTCCGGGTAGCGGCCTGTCGGTCGCGCGGCGGTTTCTCACGCTTGAGGCCAAGATCTGGACGTTCGCGGGGTGCTGGGCGGTGCTGGCCGGTGTCGTCTAGTTCAGGCGCTCGACGAGCATCGCCTGACCCTGCCCGCCGGCCACGCACATCGTCTCGAGCCCGATCGTCTTGTCGTCGGTCTCGAGCCCGTTCAGCAGGGAGGTCATGATGCGCGCGCCGGTCATCCCGAACGGGTGGCCGAGGGCGATCGCGCCACCGTGCGGGTTCATCTTCTCGAGCGGGATGCCGCACTCGTCCATGATCGGAATCACCTGGGCGGCGAAGGCCTCGTTCAGCTCGACGGTGTCGACGTCCTCGATCGTCATGCCGGCGCGCTCGAGCACCTTCCGGATCGCGCCGATCGGCGCCACTCCCATGTACTCGGGCTCGATGGCCGCCGTCGCCGAGCTGATGATCCGAGCGCGCGGCTCCAGCCCGAGCTCGCTCGCCTTGGCCTCGGACATCACGAGCACGGCGGCCGCGCCGTCGTTCAGCGGGCAGGAGTTGCCGGCCGTGACCTTGCCGCCTTCCTTGAAGGCGGGGTCGAGCTGGGCGAGCTTCTCGAGCGTGGAGCCGGGGCGCGGCCCGTCGTCCTTGGCGACCGTCGTCCCGTCGGGGAGCGTGACGGGCACGATCTCCCGGTCGAAGTAGCCGTTCTCCTGCGACTGCACGGCCAGCTCCTGGGAGCGCTGGGCGTACTTGTCCATGTCGGCGCGGCTGACCTCGTAGCGCTCGGCGACGTTCTCGGCCGTCTGGCCCATCTCGATGTAGGCGTTCGGCTGGCCGTCGTTGCCCTGCAGGCCCTCGTTCTGATCCTCAGCTCCGGCGGCCTCGGTGCGCTCGTTGAAACGGCTGACCCACTCCACGCCGGCGGCGATGTAGGTGTCGCCCTGGCCGGCCGCCACGGCGTTGGCAGCCTGGCGGATCGCCTCGAGGCTCGAGGCGCAGTAGCGCGAGACGGTCGCGCCGTTCACGGCCGTCGGCAGCTTGTCCGAGAGCAACAC
>JBKGUS010000020.1:0-4044 GCA_046462295.1 Thermoleophilaceae bacterium
GGCGCCCACGAGGTAGTACTGGCCGGGTCCGTAGTTCGCGTAGAAGTCGCGATACGGCAGCTCGCCGTCGGCCACCCGTGCGGCGGCCTGGAGCACGAGCCCCTCGTCGTGGGGGTTGATCCCGTCGAGGATCGTGAGACCCGACAGCAGCGCCCCGAGGCCGAACAGGAGCGCGAGGCGCGCGCCGTCAGGCACGGTGCCGCAGGAGGCGCGCGAGGTGGCGCGGCAGCGCCCGCGCCGCCTCGCCGGGGCCGCCGTGCTCGCGCAGGGCGGCGAGGACGTCCGGGTACTGGCCGTAGGTGGCGCGCAGCAGCGCGCCGCGCGGGGCCCGGCGCGGCGGGATGTGCTCGTGCTCGAGGCAGAAGCGGACGAGCGGACGCGCGCACTCGGACCACCTGAGGGAGGGAGCGAGCTCGCGCACCCGCGCGGCCGCCGCCTCATAGGCCCCCGGATCGTCGAGCAGCTCCGCCAACGCGGCGCCGAAGGCCTCGTCGTCGCCGGGCGCCACCGTCCGGCCCAGGCCGCGGCGCTCGACGAGCTCGCCGATCGAGTCGCCCCCCGAGACGACCGACGGCAGCCCGGCCCAGAAGTGGTCGAGCACGCGGGTGCGGAACGAGAAGCGCGCCTCGAGGTGGTCGGGATGCGCGCACACCCCGATGTCCGCCTCGGCCAGGTAGGCCTCGCGCTCGCCGTAGGGGATCCAGCCTCGGTTGAAGTGCACGCCGTTTCCCTCGAGGCCGCGCTCGCGCGCGAAGGCGATGGCCTCGTCGGCGCTGGTGGGCACGTCGCCCGGATCGGGCGACGGACGGCCCGTTCCCAGGAAGACGAGGTGCACCGCGCGCCCGCACGCGCGGAGCCGCTCAAGCGCGCGGATCGGGGTTAGCGCATCGAGCCAGCGCCAGATGCCGCCGGCCCAGAGCAGCACGCGGTCGTCCTCCCCCACCCCGGGCCACACGCCCTTGAGGACCGGCTCCGGCGCGCGCCGCACGGGCCGCTCCGGCAGGCCGAACGGCACCACGTCGACGTAGGAGCGGAAGGTGGGGTCGGCCTCGTAGCGCTCCGGGTCGAGGAGGCCGGCGAGGGCGAGGCCCCCGAGCCACAGGTCTCGCTGCTTCTCGCTTGCGCAGACCACGAGGTCCGCGACCGCGCACTGCCCGAGCATCGATCTCCAGGCGCGGCGCTGCGAGGACGCTCCGCCCCCGTCCATCGCCTCCAGCACCTCGATCATCTGCGGGTTGTAGAGGTCGGCCACGAACCGGACCGGCAGCCGCGCGACGTAGCGCAGCAGCTGCGGCGGCAGGCGCTGCGCAACCACCACGTCGTGGCGGCGAAGGGCCTCGAGCAGGGCATCGAAGTCGGCCAGCCCGGCCTCGATCAGCTCGCCCGGCACGGCGCCCGCGTCGCTCGGCCCGGGCGCCGCCACGGTCACCTCGCAGTGCTCGGCGACGGCGCAGGCCAGCTCGGACACGCGTATCGCGGGGCCCGCCATCGCCTCGCCCACCGGCTCGGCGGACACGAACAGGACGCGCGTCACGGTCCCGCCGGCGCCCGGCCCCGGAGACGGAAGAAGAAACGCGGCTTGACGAGGCCGGCGCCGTCGAGCCAGCGGTGGAGCTGGCGCAGCGGCGGCTGCAGCAGCTTCCCGGCCAGGTGGCGGTCGATCGGGGCCACCTGCTCCACCACCGAGCTGCCGAACACCTCGTCGAGGAGTGCGCGCAGCGACGACTCGGTGAAGAACTGCTTGTGGTCGACGTCGAGCATGTGGCTGAACTCGACCGGCACCTCGCCGAAGTCCTGCGTGCAGTTGGGCGTGGTCACGAGCACGCCCAGGCGTGCCGCCCTGCGCGCCTCGCGTAGCAGCCGGGCCGGGTCGTCCAGGTGCTCGACCACCTCGAGCAGGATGACGGTGTCCACGGACCCGTCGGCCATCGGCACGCGCTCGCCGTCGTAGACCTCGGCGTCCACACCGATCGAGCGGGCCCTCTCGACGTATTCCGGCACCACGTCGAGCGCCTTCACCTCGAGCCCCCGGTCGGCCAGGACCCTGCTGTAGCCGCCCAGCCCGCAGCCCAGGTCGAGCACCGAGCGGCCGGCGTGCTCCAGCACGAACTCGACGAGCGCGTCGTCCACCTGCTCCATCGGATCGGCGTCGCGGTACCAGCTGCGGGTGTCGCGCGGGCCCCGCCTCATGCGCGCACCCCCGCCACGAGCTCGCGGCTGGCCGGGCTGATGGCCCACATCAGCCCTGCGTACAGCGCGGCGCCGAGCGGCAGGAGGAGGGCGAGCGGCGCGTCGCGGAGCAGCCACAGGAGGCCGCCCATGACCGCGGCTGCCAGGACCGCCGGCAGCAGCGTGCGGGGGGCGGGGAAGAAGTCGAAGTAGCGCCGCATGAGCACGTACGAGCCGGCCAGGATCAGCATCTCGGAGGCCACCGTCACCGCGGCCGCGACCACTATGCCGTATCGCGGCACGAGCAGGAGATTCAGGCCCACGTTGAAGGCCAGCGCCGACAGGTTCAGCCACAGCGCGCTCATCTGCCGCTCCTTCGCGATGAGCGCGTAGCCGAACACCCCGTTGATCCATGCGAGGGCCCCGGCGGCGAGCAGGAGCCGCAGCGGCTCCGTGGCGTCCTCGAAGTCCTCCCCGGCGGCCAGCTCGACCAGCTCCGGGGCCACCACCAGGCCGCCCGCCACGAGCGGGGCGCCGAGCACCACGAACAGCTCGGTCGAGAGCTGGATGGTGCGGCGCGCCCGGGGCTCGTCGTTCGCGACCGCCTGCGACAGGAGCGGAAACGTGGTCGTCAGGAAGACGGTCCCGAACACCAGCGTCAGCTCGAGCATCCGGTAGGCGAGCGTGTAGAGCCCGACCTCGTCGTACGGCTCGTACAGCGAGATGATCAGGGTGTCCGCGCGGAAGTACAGCTCGTTGACCGCGAGCGCCACTCCCAGCGGCAGGGCCGCGCGGAGCAGCGTGCGCCAGACCCTCGGATCCGCGCGGAAGCGCACCGTCGCGAGCGGCCGCGTCAGGTGCATGGTCGTGAGGGCGGTCACGAGCGCGCCCACGGCGGCGGTGCCCATCACCGCGTAGAAGCCGAAGTCCAGCGCGGCCACCAGGGCGACCGCGCCCAGCGCCGCCGCCCGGCCGAGCACGTCGCCCGCGACCGCGCGGCCCATGCGAAGCCGGGACTGCAGGACAGTCACGAAGGCGCTGTTCAGCATCCCGAGCAGCAGCGGTAGCCCGGCGATGAGGATCGCCACGCGCACGTCGGGGTCGTACGGGAGCAGCAGGCTGATCGCCGCGGCCACGGCGATCACCACGGCGGACAGGAGCAGCCGCAGGGTCAGCGTGTTGCCGACCAGATCGTCGGTGCGCGATGGGTCCCGGCTGATCTCGCGCACCACGATCGTGAAGAGCCCGACGTCGGCGAGCACGGCGAACAGCTGCATGTAGGTGAGCGCGAGCGTGTAGCGCCCGTAGTCGTCGGGCCCGAGGTAGCGCGTGACGACCGCGATCGAGACGAGCCCGATGGCCAGCATCGCGCCCCGGCCCGCCACCTGGACGGCGGTGTTGGAGGCGACCAGGCGACGGGTGGAGCTCACCGGTCGCCCCGGGCGGCGGCCAGGACGCGCCAGCAGGCAGCCATCAGGAGCACGACCGCGCCGACAGCGACCCAGTGGGGCGCGATCAGCTCGGTGCTGTACTCGAAGTTGAAGCCGCCGCGGTCGCGCGGGGTGAGGACCAGGTAGAGGATCGGGACGACGATGCCGAGCAGGCCGGCCGCGACCATGGTGAGAAGGCGCGAGCCCACGCCGCGCCAGAGGATCAGGGTGAGCAGCGGGAAGAGGACGACGGAGGTGCGGGCGGCGAAGAGGAGGGCGAGCGGGATCGTGAGGACGAGGGCCAGCAGGGCCGCGCGCGGGGGCGGAAGCGGGCGCGGGCGGTCCTCGGGGAGCTGCCCGCGGGGGCGGTCCGCTTCAGGGCGGCGGCGCGTCGCAACCCACGCCGCGAGCAGGAACGCGAGGAGCAGCGCGCACACGACGCCGG
>JBKGUS010000021.1:0-3401 GCA_046462295.1 Thermoleophilaceae bacterium
GTCCCAGAAGGTCACCCCGTGGCCGGAACGCCCGCTCGTATTCGACAGTCCGTGCCCGGAACGTGAAGGGCCGCCCGGAGCCGGCCCATTGGGAGAACAGTTTGAAGAACGATTTGGAGAGGGGTCTCCCTTATGCGGCTGGAGGGATTCGAACCCCCACGTCCTCGCGGACACGAGCTCCTGAAGCTCGCGAGTCTGCCAGTTCCTCCACAGCCGCCAGCGGCCTGAACTCTAGCGTCTGTCCATCTGGATCGGATGGGAACATGTGTTCGAATGACGCATCCACCAGACGTCGTGGAGCGAGCACTAGGGCTGTGGGGCGATGGGCTTACGCGGATGGAGATCGCTGGACGCCTGGGCGTGCCGCGCTCGACGGTAAGGGACTGGACGGCAGGGCGGGTGCCGCGTTTGCATCGGCTGGGAGAGGCGTCATGCCCGACCTGCGGCGGGCCCGAGCATGACTTCCGGGCGCTGCCCCCGGAGTATGTCCATCTCCTCGGCCTCTACCTCGGGGACGGCTGCCTCTCGCTGCACCGCCGGGGCGTCTACAAGCTGCGCATCGCGCTCGACGCCAAGTACCCGGCGATCGTAAGCGAGGCGGCTCACTCGCTGCAGTCGACAATGCCATCCAGCACGGTCAACCAGCGCCGTTCGAGGTCGAACTACGTGGAGGTGTACGCGTACGCCAAGGCGTGGCTATGCCTCTTCCCGCAGCACGGGCCGGGCAAGAAGCACGAACGCAGGATCGTGCTTGCCCCCTGGCAGCTCGATGCCATCCGCTCCCGGCCCGACCTGTTGTTGAGGGGCCTGCTCCAGTCCGACGGTTGCCGCTTCCAGAACACCGGCCGCTGCGGCTGGTCGAACCCGCGGTACTCGTTTAGCAACGTTTCGGACGACATTAAGCGCATCTTCTGCGACGCGTGCGAGCTGCTCGACCTGCGCTGGACGCGCTCGGGCCCGAAGACCATCTACGTGTCGCGCAAGGACGACGTCGCCCTGCTCGACCTCTTCGTGGGCCCGAAGCGCTGACTACCGGCCGCGCTTCAGCGGCGTCCCGAACACGTAGTCCCAGAACGGGGCGCTGACGCCGAAGCCGCGCGTGTCGTCCTGGAAGTGGTGGCGCATGTGCAGCTCGCGCATCAGCTTTCCGAGCCGGGAGGTCGGGCGGTGGTGATGCACGTGGTAGTGGGTCATGTCGTACACGAGGTAGCCGAGCAGGAACCCGGCTGCAAACACGTTCGCCGCGGGCGTTCCCATGGCCAGTACGAACAGCCCGTAGAACGCCGCGGCCAGCGGCACGCTCACAGAGGGCGGCATCACGAGGCGCAGCGGGTCGTTCGGGTGGTCGTGGTGCACCCCGTGGATGATCCAGTGGAGCCGCGCCAGCGGCCCCTCCTCCGGCTCGAAGTGGAACACGAGGCGGTGCAGCCAGTACTCGGTCAGCGTCCAGAAGAGCCAGCCGGCCAGCAGAAGCCCGATCGTGCCGGCGGTCGTCAGCTGCCGGGCGCCCACCACGAACAGCGCTCCCACGATCGGCACGAAGATGAAGAGCGGCACGAGCGGGTGGACGCGTGAGAGCCGATCGAGCACGTCAGACTCGAACATCCGCGGCGAGGCCCTGAGAATGTCACTGCGGCGCGCGTCCAAGGCCTCTCGAATGTAGCGCACCCACCGGGAGTGTGAAAACTCCCTCAGCCCGATCGCCAGAGGCCGCGCCAGGAGGCCATCAGGTACTCCAGGCCGAAGGCCGCCGTCATCCCGTAGACGACGACCTCGACCGGGGTGGCCGACCCGGCGAAGACGCGGTCGAGCAGGTAGCACGTGACGAGCCCGACGAAGAGAAGGCGGCCCGCGGTCTCCATCTCGCCGGGAGTGTCGGACGCAGGGCGGACGAGCCCGTTATCCGGCGGTGAAAGCCGGGTGAACGTCCCGTTACCGGCGTCAGCGCGGCGCGTACATGATCACCGCGACGCCTACCAGGCAGATTGTGGCTCCGATGACGTCGTAGCGGTCCGGCCGGAAGCCGTCGAAGACGATGCCCCAGGCGAGGGAGCCGGCGACGAACACTCCCCCGTAGGCGGCGAGGACGCGTCCGAAGTGGCTCTCCGGCTGGCCCGTTGCGACGAACCCGTAGGCGACCAGCCCGAGCCCGCCGAGCACTGCCCAGTGCCAGGGCCGGCCGGTCCGCACGGCCTGCCAGATGAGCCAGGCCCCGCCGATCTCGGCGACGGCCGCCACGGCGAACAGGGCGATGGAGCGCGGGACGTCCAAGCGGCGGCGAACGCTAGCGCCGGGGACCCTACTGCTGCCACCCTCCCGTACGGATGTGGTTCGACCTGGACACGTTCGTGCTCGACGCGGCCCAGGCGCTCTGCGTCGCGCTCCCCGCAGCGGGGATCCCGGCGTTCCTGCTGCGGCTGGGAGGCCGGGGCTGGGCGCTGGTCGCGCCGCTGTCGGTGGTGGTGAGCGTCGTGGCGATCGCCGCCGCGGCGGCCAGCGCCGACGTCATCACCTGGATCGCCTTCCTGCTCGTCCCGGTCGGATGCGCGCTCGCGCTCGGTTGGGCGGCGCACGGCGCCCGTCCCTGGCTGGCGCTGGCGATCGTGCCGCTCCTGATAGCCGCGCTCGCGGCGCCCGACGACGCGCTCGGCCGTGCCGCGAGGCTGGTCATGATCGTCGGATCGTGCGCGACCGTGGGCAGGTTGCTTGCGGGCGGAGCGCCGCTCCGGTACCTGAAACTGGGCGTCGTGGCGATGGCCGTCGTCGACGCCGTGTTCATCTTCGGCGATCTGTGGGGCGAGCAGAACGCGGCCTTCAACGCGGCTGCGCCGGCGGAGGGCCTGCCGCGGCTGCAGGTCGCTGACGTGGGTGACATCTCCACCGACTACGGCGACTACTTCGTGGCCGGGCTGGTGGGAGGCATCCTCGCCGCCGAGCGGCAGCCCCAGGCGCTCGCGGCGCTGGCCACGCTGGTCGCGGCGGAGGCCTGGAACCAGCTCTTCCTGGTGGTCGACTCCCTGCCGGGCACGGTGCCGCCCGCGGTGGTGATGCTTGCGTTCGGGGCTTGGAACCGGCGGCGCGGGCGGCGCCCTCGTCCGGTCCCCGCCTAGACGTCCAGCACGCCGTCGACCGTCAGGAGCACGCCGCAGGCGACGAGCCCCGCACCGAGCAGCCGGGCCGCCCATCGCAGCGCCCGCCCCCGCGGACCCTCAGTGATCGAAGCGGCCGTCAGCCCGGTCAGCAGCGCGATGCCGAGCGTCATCGCGCCGGCGGTCAGGAGGACGTCCCGGTCGGCGCCGGCGCCGAGCGCCAGCACCACCAGGGTGGGGCGGGCCACCAGCGGGACCGCGACCGGCACGAGCGCGGCGCGCCAGCCGGCGCTCGCCGGCCGGCGCGCCGCG
>JBKGUS010000022.1:0-5019 GCA_046462295.1 Thermoleophilaceae bacterium
GCGGGAAGGACGTCTCCCCAGGCCCCGGTGGCGTCCTCGGACCGCGCCAGCAGCTCGTCGAGGAGCTCCCGCGACGGCCGGCACTCGATCAGGCAGCGCAAGCCGAAGCCGACGTGCCAGCGCTCGTCGAGCTGGACCCGCTCCAACCCCTCGCGGATACCCGGTAGGGCGCCGTCGGCCAGGTCGTCGAGCAGCGCATGCTGGCCGGCGAGGAACACGACCCCTTCGAGCAGCATGTGGTAGAGGGAGACGCCCTCGGCCAGCCCGGTGCGGCCCGCCGCGAGCTCGGCGGCCGTCTCGGGCAGCCGCGCTTCGAACAGCTCGACCACCCTCAGCGGTGCGTGGATCTTGGCCGCCTCGCGCCGCTCGGCGGGGGTCTCTCCGGGGAGCCCGAGCACCTCGGCGGCGATGCGGTCGAAGAACCGTGCGTGACGGTCCTCGTCGCGGCGCTGCAGGAAGAAGACCCAGGCCATCAGGCTCTCGTGGGAGGCCAAGGTCGCCTCCCTGGCCGCGTCGGCGAACGGCGCGATGTGCTCGGAGACCGCGTCCTCACCCACGCGGAAGCCGGCGAGAAGCGTCATGAGGCGGCGGCGACGCTCGGCCGGGAGCGCAGCCCACGCGCGGACGTCCGGGGCGAGGTCGATGGCCTCGGGATCCCACTGCAGGCGCGCCACGAGCTTGGAGAAGAAGTCGGGCCAGAAGCTGCGCTTCGGGAGGACGAAGTGCCCGGCCACCGTGCGCTCCCAGAACTGCTTCTCAGCCATAAGGGCGAAAGAGTATCCACCCCACCGCTGGCCACCCAGGACAACACTCATGCGGTGGCCTTAGGGCCCCGGTATCGTTGCTCGCCCCGATGATCGAGCGAAGCGCGCTTCTCGGCGGCGACGTCCAGGCCCGCCGCCCCTCCACGCAGGTCAGCTTGTCCCGTGTGGGCGTTACGGGCGTCGAAAAGGTCGTCCGCGTCCGCTCGAACGGGGCCGAGCAGTTGTTCTACGCCGAGCTCGAGTGCTTCGTCGATCTGGGGCCCCAGCAGAAGGGCGCGCACATGTCGCGCTTCGAGGAGGTCGTGAACGAGGCGATCGACGAGGTCGTCCTCGGTGAGGCCGCCTTCAAGGCGGAGACGCTTGCCTCGCATATCGCCGAGCGCGTCCGCGACCGTCAGGACGGGCGCCGCGCCGAGGTCACGATCGCGGCCCGCTACCCGGAGTACAAGGCCACCCCCGCGTCGGGTCTGCCCACGCAGGAGATCTACACGCTGTTCGGCTCGGCGGTGGCATCGGGACGCGGTACGCGCCGGCTCGTAGGCGTGGAGGCCCAGGGCATGACCGCTTGCCCCTGCGCCCAGGAGCTGGTCATGGAGCGCTCGCAGGAGCGCCTGCGTGAGGACGGCTTCACCGACGACGAGATCGCGCGGGTCTTCGAGGCGGTCCCCGTGGCCACCCACAACCAGCGCGGCATCGGCACTCTGCACGTCGGCTGCCCCGAGGAGTCCACGGAGGCGCTCGAGGCGGAGACGCCGCTCGAGATCGTGGAGTCGGCGATGAGCTCGGAGATCTACGAGCTGATGAAGCGCCCGGACGAGGTCGAGGTCGTCGAGAAGGCGCACCTCCAGCCCCGCTTCGTCGAGGACTGCGTGCGGGAGATGATCCGCATGGCGCTCGAGCGTTTCGGCCATCTCGACGACAACGCGTTCGTCTCCGCGCGCCAGGAGAACCTCGAGACGATCCACAAGCACAACGTGGTGGCCGAGCGCCACGGCCTGCTCGGCGAGCTGCGCCGCGAAATGGGCTCCGGCGAGCGGGTGCGCCATCACGTGACGAAGCGCGAGTGGCTCGAGGATGTCCCCGGTCCGGAGAAGCCCGAGCTCGATCCTCGCTGAGGATCCGCGGTGACGCGCCTCCAGCCCGCGGCCTCCAAGGGCTTGGCCCGCTCGGTCGCGGCGTACGAGCGCGGCCGCCCGGGCTACCCGCCGGCTGCGGTCGACTTCTTGGCCACGAGGCTTCGCCTCGGCCCGGGTCGCATGGTGGTCGACCTGGCGGCCGGGACCGGCAAGCTCACGCGTCCCCTGCTCGCCACCGGCGCCGAGGTGGTCGCGGTGGAGCCGGTGGCCGAGATGCGGGCCGCGCTGCCCGCGGATGCGCGGGTGGTCGATGGGACGGCAGAGGCGATGCCGCTGCCCACCGCGAGCGCCGACGCGGTCGCCGTCGCACAGGCCTTCCACTGGTTCGACGGCGACGCGGCCCTGGCCGAGATCCACCGCGTGCTGCGCCCCGGTGGCGCCCTCGCCCTCGTCTGGAATCGCCGGCAGATGGACGACCCGCTCAATTACGCGATTGAGGAGCTGATCGCCCCGCACCGCGGCCACCCTTCGGGGTTCCACACCCGCGCGTGGCGCGCCGCCTTCGAGCGCACACAGCTGTTCGGGCCGCTCGAGCAGCGCGTATTTCCCAACGACCAGTCCCTGGACGCCGACGGACTGGCCGACCGCATCGCCTCGGTCAGCTTCATCGCCGCGCTCGACGAGAGCGAGCGGACGAAGGTGCTCCGGGCCGCGCGGGCCCTCGCCGGCGCCGACGGCGTGACGATTCGCCAGGACACCGAGGTGCAGGTGGCAGACCGGCTGGGGTAGCCACCAGCACTCGCGCGCCGCGGAAGCGCGCAAGCGGCCGGCATCTCATAGATATCCGCCTATAGCCCAGGGCGATAATCCCCTTGCTTATCAATATGACTCGGCCTACGGTCGTCTCGTCACTGAGCGAGACGAGGAGAAGGCGTGAGCGGCGACACGAGCCTGGCCACCGCGGTCCAGACGGGGCCGCTCGACCTCGCCGTCCTGGAGGAGGTGGCGCTCGCCGCGACACGGGACGCAGCCATCGCCTGCCAGCCCTTTGTAGGGCGAGGGGACAAGCACGGGGCGGACGCCGCCGCGACCGGGGCGATGCGCCGGGCGCTCGCCGATGCGCCGGGACTCGGGACGGTCGTGATCGGCGAGGGAGAGAAGGACGGCGCGCCGATGCTCGCGGGCGGCGAGCGCGTGGGCACCGGCGGGCCTGCGTTCGACATAGCGGTCGATCCGCTCGAGTGCACCACCTTCTGCGCAAAGGGACTGCCCGGCTCGCTTGCGACGATCGCCTTCGCCGAGGGGGACGCGCTGCTGCGCCCGGGCCCGTCCCACTACATGGAGAAGCTGGTGGCGCCGCCCGCCGCGCGCGAGGTGATCGACATCACCGATGGCCCCGAGGCGAGGCTCGCGCGCGTCGCGGCCGCCCTCGGGAAGAAGATCGCCGAGTTGCGCGTGGTGGTCCTCGACAAGCCGCGCCACGTCGAGTTGACCGAACGTCTGCGTCGAGCGGGCGCCTCCGTGACCACACCGTCTGACGGTGACGTGGGCGGCGCCCTCGAGGCACTACTGCCGTCGGGCGAGGCGGACCTGCTGATGGGCGTGGGCGGAACGCCCGAGGGTGTGATGACGGCCTGCGCCGCGAGGGCCCTGGGTGGCGGCATGCAGGCCCGCCTCGCCCCTCAGAGCGACGCCGAGGTCCGCGCGCTCGTTGACGCCGGGCTGGACGTGGACTGCTTCTATGGCCTTCCGGACCTCGTTGACGGCCCCGCGTTCTTCGTCGCCACCGGGGTTACGGGCGGCTCCCTGCTCGCCCGTCCCAGGGCGCTCGACGGCGCCGTTGTCACGGAGTCGGTCGTGATCTCCGAGCGTGGCGTGCGGCTCGTGCAAGGACGCGCCACACCACAACACCAGGAGGTCGTATGACGGTGGACCGGGCACGACTCGGACAAACGGCTCAGGCGATGGTCGCGGCGGGCAAGGGCATCCTGGCCGCCGACGAGAGCAACGCCACCATGACGAAGCGGCTCGAGGCCGTCGGGGCCGAGTCGACGGCCGAGTCGCGGCGCTTCTTCAGAGGTCTGATGTTCACCGCCGCGGGCACGGCCGACTACATCAGCGGCGTGATCATGTACGACGAGACGATCCGCCAGACGACGGCCGACGGCACACCCTTCCCGCAGTTCCTGATGCAGAGG
Organism: Thermoleophilaceae bacterium; assembly: GCA_046462295.1. Lineage (GTDB taxonomy): Bacteria > Actinomycetota > Thermoleophilia > Solirubrobacterales > Thermoleophilaceae > JACVRW01. The sequence goes on from JBKGUS010000022.1 coordinate 4,039, forward strand.
GGCATCCTCCCGGGCATCAAGGTCGATACCGGCGCCAAGCCACTCGCGGGCTTCCCGAAGGAGACGGTCACGGAAGGGCTCGACGGGCTGCGCGACCGTCTACGCGACTACCGCGAGCTGGGCGCTCGCTTCGCCAAATGGCGAGCGGTGATCAGGATCGACTCGGGTCTGCCGACGGGCGGGTGCCTCGAGGCGAATGCGCACGCGCTCGCGCGCTACGCGGCCCTGTGCCAGGAGGCCGGCATCGTGCCGATCGTCGAGCCCGAGGTCCTGATGGACGGTGAGCACACGATCGACCGCTCCGAGGAGGTGACCGCGGCGGTGCTGCGCACGGTCTTCGACCGGCTGGCCGAGCAGCGGGTCGTGCTCGAGGGAATCGTGCTCAAGCCAAACATGCTGCTTGCGGGCTATGACTGCGCGGAGCAAGCCGGGGTCGAGGAGGTCGCCGAGCGCACGCTGGCGTGCTTCCGTCGCGTGGTGCCGGCCGCGGTGCCGGGGATCGCCTTCCTCTCCGGTGGGCAGAGCGACGACCTGGCGGCGGCCCACCTGAGCGCGATGAACACGATCGCGGGCGTGCCGTGGGAGCTGACCTTCTCCTACGGCCGCGCGCTCGTCGGCGCGCCGCTACGGGCGTGGTCGGGAGACAACTCCGGGGTCGCCGAGGCTCAGGCGGCCTTCCTCCACCGAGCTCGTTGCAACGCGGCCGCGCGAAGGGGCGAGTACGCGGAGGCGATGGAGCACGCACTCGTCTCGTGAAGCGGCCGGTCGTCGACGTCTGCTTCACGCCGCGGGAGATCCGTCCGGTCGAGGTCGCCGTCGTAGTCGACGTCCTGCGGGCGACCTCTACGATCGTGCAGGCACTGGCGGTCGGCTACCCGCGCGTGGTGTGCTGCAGGTCTGTCGCGACCGCCCGTGACCTGCGAACCCCCGGCAGGGTGCTGGCGGGTGAGCGCGCGTGCGTGCGCGTGCCCGACTTCGAGC
>JBKGUS010000023.1:0-2800 GCA_046462295.1 Thermoleophilaceae bacterium
GGTGTATCGCTGCTACGGCGGCAGCCGCTGCCCTTGGGTGTTGTGCCCATCACCGATTCCTGCTCGTGCCCTTGGAGCTACCAGTAACTGGGCCATCTGTGGGCCATCGAGGCGAGGGTCAAGCTTCGGCCCTCCGACTCCGGGCACGCCCTGAGCGTCCTCACTCCTGCGCCAGGGTGGACGGACAGACCCCGTCCGGGGCCGCATCGGGGCCGCGAAACAGCGGTCACTCACGGTCAATCACGGTGCCTAGCGGACAACCAAACCGGCAGCTTGTCAGCCGTATCGGCCGTGATGGGGCCGAAGGTCCGTATATGGCATGCAAGAGGTCAGGGGTTCGTATCCCCTTGGTTCCACTTCCGCAGGCCAGAGGCGCTTTTCCCATCCCCGCCCTCACAGCACGGCACGCTCAGCGCATGACATCCGGTGCACGATGGGAAGACGAGTCGACGATTGCCTAGGCGGCGCCCGGACGCTCCGAATCCGACCCGAGCGGGATGTGATAGGCGTCGATCTTCGACATGATGTCGCGGCGCGATGTCGGAGATCCTCGTCGAAGATGACCCTCGGCTCCAGCGGCCGAGCGCACCCGTGGTCTGGCCGGATCCCGAGCTCGTCCGTGAGCTCGGGGCACTCCACCGCGCGCTCGCCGGGTTCCGCCGGCGCAGGGGCTTCGGTCGGGCGATCGCCGCCCCGCAGATCGGGATCGCCAAGCGTGTGATCGCGATGGACCTGGGCGCTCGGGCGTTGTCGTTGATCAACCCCGAGGTGTTCTGGCGCAGCGATGAGACCATCGAGTTGTGGGACGACTGCATGAGCGTTCCCGATCGCGTGGTCCGAGTGCGACGCCACCGATCGATCTCGATCCGCTACCTCGACGAGCAGGGGCGACCGCGGGAGTGGCGGCGTCTTCCGCCGGACATGAGCGAGCTGCTGCAGCACGAGATCGACCATCTCGACGGCGTGCTCATGACCGCCCGCGCCGCCGGCGCCGAGGCCGTCCGGTCGATCTCGGATCACGCGGCGCTTGTCGAGGCGGCACGACCAGCTCATCGCCTGTCCCTTGCGGCCATCGCGGACGCCGCCCGCACGATCGACCCGGTGTTCCTGCACACCCCGCAGTACGAGTGCGAGCCGCTGTCGCAGGAGCTCGGCTGCGCGCTCACGTTGAAGGTAGAGACCGTCAATCCGATCCGGAGCTTCAAAGGCCGGGGGGCCGACTACTTCCTCGCCCGGGTGACCGCCGCCGGCGACGAGCGACCCATGGTGTGCGCCAGCGCGGGGAACTTCGGGCAGGCCATGGCTTACACCTGTCGAAAGCGCGGACGACACCTCGTCGTCTACGCTGGCGAGCACGCGAATCCGCTCAAGGTGGAGCGGATGCGCGCGCTGGGGGCCGAGCTCCGATTGATCGGGGATGACTTCGATGCCGCGAAGGCCGAGGCCAAACGATTCGCCGCCGAGACGGGCGCGCGCATGGTGGAGGACGGCCGGGACCCGGAGATCAGCGAGGGCGCCGGCTCCGTCGCCGTCGAACTGCTCGAGCGCGACGACGTCATCGACGCCGTGACCGTTCCCCTGGGGAACGGCGCCCTGCTGAGCGGGATTGCCCGCTGGCTCAAGGCGGCGTCGCCGTCGACGGATGTCGTGGGGGTGTCGAGCCGCGGGGCCGATGCCATGGAGCGATCCTGGCGGACGGGGCGCGTCGTCGAGCGGCCGAGCGTGGACACGATTGCTGACGGCATCGCGGTGCGCGTGCCGATCCCCGAGGCGGTCGAGGACATGCGCCGTACCGTCGACGATGTCGTGCTGGTCGCCGACGACGTGATCCTCCAGGCGATGCGGCTGCTCTACGAGCAAGCGGGCCTGCTGATCGAGCCCGCCGGCGCCGCCGGGATCGCAGCGATCCTCGCGGACGTTGAGCGGTACCGAGGTCGACGAGTGGCGACCGTGCTGTGCGGCGGCAACGTCACCCGGGTCGACGCCGAGCGGTGGCTCGTCGGCATGGGGCAGGCCGACGCAGCCTCGCGGCAAGCTCGAAGCTAGCCGATAGGGGTCGAGCGCTGCTGGAGGGTTCCGCCCGCCCTATCTATCGGCGGACGCGGAGGAGGTGATGTCCGCAGCCGACCGGGAATCCCTGGTCGCCTTCCGCCCCCACTGACCGCCCGACTGAACCGTGAACCGCAGCCGCCGGGTCGTGAGGGAACGGCGTGAAGGAGCCGGAGGCGTTTCACACACCATCCTGCTAGGTCCACCCAGTTCCGAGCAGCGTCTTCCCTGGTAGGTAGGAGCAGCCGCTCTCCGGTCCCAACATGGGTTGGTCCGATCCCCGGCTCGGCCAGCACATGGACGTAGCCACAGAACGTGTGGAGAGTCGGGCGGCCGACCAACACAAGCAGAGGGCCAGTGAAGCTACGCTGGGTCTTCGGGGCCAGGCTCTAGTCCCATGCGTCGTTCCCGCTCACTGATGATCAGTTGGGAGAGGCGCTGGAGTTCCTCGTCGGTGAACGACTGGAGGTCGATCGCGTCGAGTGGGGTACGGTCAGTGGGTTCCTCGGCCATCGGACCTCCTGCGGCTCGGGGAGTGCAGGCTACCAAGATTCGAGGCCCTGACCGATGTGAGCCTGGACCTGATAGGCGGCGAACAGCCTGCAACCGGGCAGCACCAGCCGACACACAACGACGACAAACGCCAAGGTCAGAGGCGCTATCGAAGCATTGCCGCTGGTCACGAGACCGCGATGCTTGCGTTCACACGGCAGTTATCAAAGGCGTCCATGTGACACTCTTCCTCTTTGTC
>JBKGUS010000024.1:0-6186 GCA_046462295.1 Thermoleophilaceae bacterium
CGTTGAACTGGTGCGCCCCCGCCACGAGGTCACGGAAGCTGAGCGCGTCCCCCTTGCGAGGGGGGAGGCTTCCGAGGACCGCTAGCCCGGCGTCATTGGCAAACCGCCGCAGCGGTCGCAGCGCCGCGCGCACCTGGCGCGGCTCGTACACGTCAGCGGCCCCGAGGTTGTCCAGCAGCGCGTCGAAGATGACGACACCGATCTCGTGATCGCGCACCCAGCCGGCCAGGGTGGTGAGTCCGTCGTCGGAAGCCACGTCGAGGTCGCCGATCTCCTGCGGCGGGAAGAACACCCGTCGCCAGTTCGCCTCGAGCGCGTACAGCCTGGGCGTCCACGTGTCCTCGAGCGCGTCCTCGTCGCCGACGATGAGCACGTTCACCGGTTGGCCCTTGAGATCTCCGTCGAGACGGCCGTGGCTCAGCATCCCGGCCTGCCAGGCGTTCACGACGCCCTTGCCGGCGCCCTCGTTCCCGACGAGAAGGTTCAGCTTGCCGATCGCGACCCGGTGCCGCCACGCCCACCGCACGGGGCGGGCCGAGCTCGGGTCGGGGTGCCTGAGGCCAGCGGGCGCCTCCTCCCTAACCGGAGATTCTTCGGCTTGACGTTCGGGCTTGGGTGGCGGGGCGGGTTCGTAGCGTCCCACGCTCTCGGCGATCCGCACCAACTCGTCGTCGCGCAGCGGTGGCCGGCACCGCTCGGCGTTCTCCACCTGCAGTGCCGACAACATCGCGGCCGGGCTTGCACCGCGGCGTCGCATCGACCCGGCCAGCGAAGCCAGCGCGGCGTTGCGCTGGCCCTCGGGGATCAGGTCGGGCAGCGGGGCCGCGCCATTCCGGCCGGCGGTCGCCAGCTCCCGGAGCCACTCGGGGAGCGCGGCCGGTTCGATCTCATCGGGCCCGATGTCCCACGCGTAGTGGTTCCCGGACGGGTGCGCGCTCGGAGGCGCGACTACGTAGCCGCCCTCGCCGCGAACGTCGAGCCCGGGGCCGAGCTTCCCGGCCGAACACGGCACCGGATCGCCGGAGCGGAAGTAGTAGTGCGCGCCACCGCCCCCCGTTACAGCCGACACGGTGCGAGGAAGCGGACCGTGTTTGGACTCCAGGTCGTGGAGGGTGTCGGCGCCGTCGTCGCCGTCGACGTCGAGGACCACCAGCCCGTCCCCGGTGCGGACGGCCACGCCCGCGGGCTTGAGGTCGGTCCGCCATCGGTCGATCGTCGACGAGTCCGTGGTCGCGTCGTGCAGCCCATTCGCAGTCATCGGTGCCTTGCGCCCGTTGACAGGGAACACGGGCCAGCCGAGCGCTGCGAGCTCGTGCGCCGCGCTCATGCCGCCCTCCGATCCGAGGACGGGAACGGGATGACGGTCGCACCCCAGCGTTCCGCGTCGATCTCGTCGCGCAGCGCCGTCCACGCCTGGTGCTCGAGCGCGGGCGGAAGGTAGCTGAGCGCGAGAACCCGCTCATCGGGCGGGAGTCCCGCCGTGAGATCGGCGAACCTGTCGAGGTCGAGCCGCCGCCGCACGGAATGGATCGCAGCGAACCTCGCCGCGAACCACGCCGGCCAGTGCCGCCGGTCGACGGGAAGCCGACGCGAGGTCATGCGCCCACCTCCCGCCTCTCACGATCCTCTTTGGCGAGCCGCTCAAAGAACGCCGCTACGAGCCAGGCGCCGCCAATGATCTCCTGCGGAAGCCAATGGCCGCAGCGGAAGCACTCGCCCGACTCGAACTCTAGGTGCGATCCATTGCACCGACAGACCGCGACTTGGCGGAGCTTCTCGGCGGTCTCGGCGTCGAGCTCCAACATCCGCCGGAAGTCCGCAGTGGTCGGAACGCGCGGGAGACGGGCACGTTCGCGGTCCCGCTGACGCTTCCGGCGCTGCCGATCCCGATCGGCGTGCCGCTTCGTACAGTACGTCGCCTTCGGCCCGCGGTCGGCGGGTATGTCCTTCCCGCAATAGGCGCAGAGCCTCCGCGCGGGAGGCTCGGGGTCAGAGTCGGGGTCGTCGCTCGAGGACGATGTCGCCCGCTCGCCTCGACGGGAGCCGCGGCGACGAGTGTTACGGGCCTCGCGGGGAGCGCGGCCCTCGAGCGGACCGCACACGACCGGCCTGGACTGCGGGCGCGTCGGCGGCGTGGTACGCGTCCTCGTCCGCAGCCAAGTCTCGAAGCGCGCGAGTTCGTGCGGCTTGAGCCGGGCGAGCACCCGGCGGTTGTGCTCCTGGTTGGCGTCGAAATGGGCAGCGGCTGCCCGGTCAGCATCCTCGCCCTCGGGGATGAACGTGCCGTCATCCGGGTGGAAGCCGGGCTCGAGCGGGGCCACCGGAACACGAACCTTCTCGATGCGATTCTCGCCGTCGTCGCCGCGGACGAGGCTCTCGCGCACGAACGTGGTGGCGCCTGCGGCCTTCGCCGCCTCGAGCGAGGCGCGGTTGCGCCGCCCCATCGCAACGGCCCGTAGGTCCTGCTCGCCCTGCGTTGCGGCCCTTGCCGCCGTCTCGTCCTTCATTGGTCGACCCCTCATTGCGTCGCGGTAGTTCTGGAGGTCGTCGGCCGTGACCTCGTGAACCCTTCCGGTCTTGGGGTTCTGCTTCCCCTCGCGCTTCCAGTCGGCAAGCTCAGAGATCCGCTGAGCTGCGGAGCCGAGCGAGAACAGCGCCTCCTCGCGGAACCGGCCGACATACGGCTCGGGGATGGTGATGGAAACGCGCTCGTCAACGGACGCGCTTACGCTACTGCTGGGCATGACAGGGCCTCCTGTCGTGTCAAGGGCCGTCGTGGCGTTTTGGTCGCTGCGGCGGCCCGCTTTGCCTGAGGAGGCGACTCTACGCCCCTCACGCCCGAGTCGCGAGGAAGCGGCGCTACCGACTCGCTTCCGAATCGCGGTCGATCACCGCATGCGTTGGGCAGAGGTGCTCCATACGCGGCTCGCCCGGGCGAACGTGCGTCACGAGAACCCAGCCGTCCGGCAGCTCACCGCCCAGTCGGCCGACGAAGGTGGGACTGGTCTCTCCGCAGCGCGGAAAGTCACACTCGAGGTAGCCCTCGCGGTTGCGTGGGTGGAACGTCACCTACATGTCAAGGAAGTCATCGAAGCCGAAAGGCTCCGCATCGTCAACGTCCTCTATCCAGACCAGCACCACAAGGTCGTCGCTAGGGGACGTAGAAGAAGACCCGGAACACCGGGATACCCCGCAGCTCCTCCGTGAAGGTAATCCGAGTCTTCCTGCCTTGCAGGCGGAACGATTGCTCGAATGGGTTTCGCGCAAGCCGCCAGTGAAGGTGCTCCGTGAGTTCGTCCAAAGCCCGGTCATCTAGACGCCTCCTGAGCCGGAGTTCTCGAAGGCAATGGGCGTAGGTGTGATCCTCACGAATCGTCCGGTAGGGACTAAGGCCACCCATGCTTTCGGGCTAGCTCTTCGCCACGCTCAAGATCGGCCTCCGTCGGTTCCCTGCGGGACATGAAAGCAACGTGATACGGAATCTCCTCGCCCTGCGGCGTAATCCACCAGCCGGGATGCTGGTGTGACTTCGCCCGCACATCCCAAGTTCCCTGCTCCATGAACTTCGCGACGTAGCGATCAACCAGCGGGTGTCCGTCAAAGTGCGGCGCATCGGGCTTCATGTAGACGACTAGCCTGCCCTCGTCGCCCTCAAGGAGCGCAAGCCCCTTGGCCACCAGCCGCTTTTCTACGGAGTAGAGCACCGGCGGGAACGGGCCATGCGGCCAATGCTCATACGTCGCCCCCGTTAGCGACTGGCCTTCCTCCGCGTAGGCAGCTAGGTCGCAGTAGAACAGGGTCTTAGCGCGTTTGACGCGTCCAAAATCGGGATCGTCGGACGCCTTCCACGCGATGTAGAGGACCAGCTCTGCAAACCGGTCCTCGTCATACTCGCGGTTGCCCGCCACGGAGGGGAATCGTAGCCCGCGCCAAACACGGACGGTCCACTTGCGAGTGGCCGCCCGCAGCGCTTGAGCTAGGCCAGTCACTTAGGCGGCCTCCCGGACCCTCTGCTCGGCCGCCAGGAGCGCTGCCGTAAAGGCGCAGACCCGCGCTGTAGGGGCGTCGATCTCCTCGACCACCAGCCCCCAGAGACGTTCCGGGGGAAGTTCGCCGGCCAGTCTGACCAGCTCGGCGAAGTCGGTTAGGCCCCTCGACAGCCGGCGGGCGAGTTCGTCGGCCCCCACATCGGCGTCGAAATCGGACTCCGGAAGCCGCCTTAACCGTCGAGCCTACGACCCGGGCGGGCAGTGTTCCGGGCGGTCCCGGAGAAGCGACCAGAAGCACGCGACTGGGCCACCAGCCAACTCGTTGCCGATGATGTCGCCGCGGAACCAGAACGCGTCACAGTTGATAGGGGCGACATCGCCGCCCTTCGGGCCACCGCCCGGCTGGATCTCCCTCGCGACCTGGCTATCGACCGCGGCTTCACATGCCTCCACAGCTGGCTGCGGCAAGGTCACGTGCTCGGCGGAGGCCGTGCTCGTCCACACAAGCGCCGCCATTGCGATCACGAGCAGGATTCCGAGATGTCGCATACCGATGCCTCCGTTCCCCGGAGTGTCCATGTCCGCGCCTTGCGCGTCGAGTCCGGCGTCCACCCTAGGTGCGATGTCCTAGCCGCGCAACACCGCTTCGACTGGCACAAGGCCCCGTCGTCGAGGGCGGCTCCGTGTCCTCCGTCACTGCAGAAGCGACCAGCACCACCATCGCCCACGGGGTGTGAAAGTGACGCTCGAGGAACTTGAACGGATGCGCGAGTACGGGACCGAGTGTGACGCTTCTACAACCAAAAGGACCCCGCCGTGGCGGGGCCCCTTCTTGGTCTGGCACTTCGGGCGGGCAGCCATCCGGCCTGCCTCATCCGCGCTTGGCCTCAGTGGTCTGTGCGAGCCTCCGCCGCGCCCTTGATGCAGCCCTTGTAGGCGGCCAGCTGCGTCTTGCGGAACGCCTTGACGTCGGCCTTGGAAGGCGCCGGCTCCTGGTTCCGGAATTCCCTGAGCTGGCTCTTCTGCATCTGCTTGAGCGGCTTACAGATCTGGCCCGGCGCGCCCGCCTTGCCGGTCTCGTGTGTGGCCTGGGCGATGCCGACCGGAACCATCACGGCAATGGCCGCGATGATTGCTACCAGCCTGATCGAAATTCTCAATGGAGCCTCCTCAGCTCGAGCGGTTGAATTCCCGGTTCAGTGCACAAACGCAGAGACCTGCCTCGGGTTGCTTAGTTTGCCGACGTTCGGCGCCATCGAAGCGGTTTCGCCGCGAAACCTGTGCGGACCTCGACTCGAGAGACAGGATTCAGTTCGCGGCGCAGCGGTCCGGACCTAGCTACCCAGCCGCGAAGCTGACCAAGGCAACGATGTATCCGCCCCGAGCCGAGGCCCTCGAAGCCGTGGGGCTGCGGGAGGAGACGACGTCGGCGGCCGGTTTGTCAACTTGGCGAAGCCGCAGCTAGAGCGAGGCGAGTAGAGACGACCCGCAGAACCGGAACTGCGGGGCGAGAGGCCCTGGCTTGGCGCTCGCGCAGCATGATGCCGCGGGGGCACGCCATCGGAGAAGAGCGCTCAAAAGAGTCGACGCAGCAGGCTGCCGACGCCCTGTAGAAGGCCGCGCAGCAAACCGAAGACGCCGGCCAAGAGGCCACCCACGGCGCGGCCGAGACCGCGAAGAACTCCCATATTCAACTCCTCTCGAACTCCCGCGGTTCTGGTACCCAAGACATAGGACCAGACTCCCGCCGGATGCATCGTTACGAGACTTGAGGGCCTAGCCGACCTTCAGTCGCAACCTCGGCATCGGACCCGGTGCTGTTGCTTCTGCCTCAAAGCGGCACTCCTCGACGGATGGCCTGATTCGCGGATCGGGCGTTGTGTCTTGACACGCGCCGTCGATCCGGCAAGTGTTGCTTGCAGCCAAACCCGAAACGAGGAGGGTCCGCTCATGCGGGTAATAACCGGAGGTCTGACGCTTGCGATGCTGCTCGTCGCGGCCACCGTCGCACAGGCCCCGGCCGCCTCGAACCAGGTCGTCGCCTCCGCGACGGGGTCCGGCCACATGGTTCGACCAGATGGGACCTTGCGGTCGTTCTCGTTCACCGCGCGGAAGTACGCCGACGGCACGTCGAAGGGCGAGCTTCAGCTGAACAGTCGCAGCTTCGACGTAGTGGTCCACATCAAGATCGACTGCC
>JBKGUS010000025.1:0-4044 GCA_046462295.1 Thermoleophilaceae bacterium
CGATTCACGCGGTGAGCGAGCTCGCCCGCTACGAGCTCGAACTCGTCGAGCAGCCCGTCTCCGGCCGCAACCTCGCCGAGATGGCCTACGTACGTAGCCGGCTTCCGGTGCCGCTGCTCGCCAACGAGGCGTCCTGGACCCGCTACGACCAGCTCGAGGTGATTCGACACGGCGCCGCCGACGTGCTCTCGGTCGACAACCAGATGGACGGCGGGCTCCTGAACCTGAAACGTGGAGCGGGGATCTGCGAGGTCGCCGGGCTCCCGGTGCTGAAGCACAGCCTCGGCGAGCTGGGCGTCGGCGTCTACGCCGCCCTCCACGTCCTGGCCTCGACGCCCAACTTCACCTACGCCAACCAGTCCTACGCCTCGCTGCTGGCCGACGACGTGCTCGAGGGGGGCGCCCCGGCCTACCGCGACGGCGCGCTCGCGGTGCCCGACCGGCCGGGCCTCGGCGTTGAGCTCGACGCCGACCGGGTCGAGCGCTACTCCGACCTCTACGAGCGCGAGGGGGAGCGCTTCGGGTTCCACGACGCCGCCGCCATCAGGGCGACCCCGCTTCTGCCGAAGCGCTGATCCGGCCGAGCTGATCGAGCCCGAACGCTCGCTCAGCGAAGCCGCTCGAGCAGGCGGTCCAGGAACTCCGCCTGGGCGGGCACCAGCTTCTCGCGCGCCGCGTCGATCTCGAACCAGCCGGCCCGGTCGATCTCGGCGAACTCCGCCGTCCTGCCCGAGCGCGGTGGCCATTCCATCGTGCAGGTGTTGCTCGTCACCGCGTCGGCGTCGAGGTCGCCCTCCGCCGCCCAGGCCGTCACCACCTTGCCGCCCTTCTGCTTCACGCTGCCCAGCTCGACGAGCTCAGCCCGCGGCAGGCCGACGCCGGTCTCCTCCTCGAACTCGCGCAGCGCGCACGCCTGCGGGTCCTCGCCGTCCTCGTACTCGCCCTTCGGGATCGACCAGGCCCCCGCGTCCTTGCGCGCCCAGTACGGCCCGCCGGGATGCACCAGCAGCACCTCGGGCGCACGGCCCGCGATCCGGTAGAGGAGGATGCCCGCGCTGCGCCTCGCCACCGTGGGTCAGGACGGCTCCGCGAGGGTCATCGCGACGACCGATCCGGTCCGCACCGGGAGCTCCTGCCAGCTGTCGCCGTGGTCGCCGCTCGAGAAGAACCTCCCGTCCGCGAGCCCGGCGAACAGCCCGCCGGCAGTCGAGACGAGCGCGTACGGCATCGCGTCGAGCGGTTGCGGCAGGCCCGCCTCGATCCGCTGCCACGGCCCGGCGCCCTCCCAGCGGTACAGCCCGGCCCTCGCCGGCCCGCCGCCGTGCGCCTGGAGCGGGCCGTGGGCGGCCGAGACGTACCAGCGGTCGGGGTCGTCCGGGTCCACCGCCAGCGCCCAGCAGTAGCGGTGCTCGCGGCCGCTCTCGGCCGCCTCCCAGCTGAGGCCGCCGTCACGGCTCCATGTCGCTCCGCCCCCCGCGGACTCGTAGGACCGCCCCTCCGCGCGCGGGTGCCAGGCGAGCGCGTGCACGTCGCGTTCGGCTCCCGCGCGGTGGTCGGTGAAGCTCTCGCCGCCGTCGTCGGAGTACATGAGCCCGCCCAGCTCGATCCCGACCAGCAGGCGCTCGGGCCGGTGCGGATCAGGGGCGATCCACCGGACGTGGGACGTCCAGGGGCGCGGGGGGTAGCTCCACGTGTCGCGCGACGGGATCGACTGCAGCGCGTCGAGCTCGTCCCAGCGGGAGCCGTCGGCGCTGCGGAACAGGCGGCTGGGCTCCGTGCCGGCGAACAGCGTGCCGTCGGCGGCGCTGACGGCCACCGAATAGACATCCGGCTCCGGAAGCTCCATCCGCCGCCAGCTCTCGCCGCCGTCCGTGCTGAGGAGCGCGCCGTCGCGGGTCCCCACGAGCAGCCGCCCGCGAGCTGCGGCCACACAGCGGACCGGCCGCTGGAGCAGCGTGGAGCTGCGCCACGTCCGATCGGTCTCGTCGAGCCGGACGAGGCCGTCACTGGTGCAAACGAGGAGGCTTGACATGGGTCTCCGAGGATCGCACAGCACCCACTCACGACAAGCGCGTATCCGGAGAAACCGGGCGAACCTCCCGGCCGCCCGGTTCTCCGGTCCGGTCAGCGGCTACGTGCGCGTGACGGCCTCGACGGGAGGCCGCTCGCGATCGGCGGGTTCCTCGTCCCGCTCCTGCTCGGCGATCGGCGTCGGACGTGAGCGCTCCCGCTCCTCATCGAGCAGATAGCGCAGCTCCTCGTCGAACCGCTCCTGGCGCCGCCTCTCCCGGTACATCCACCGGTCGTGACACATCTCGACCACCTCGGGTGGCGTCGGGGCAATGCCCGAAGATCATTGCACTCGAACGGCGTCAGCGGCGAGCCGCACTCGCGGCCCGCCGTAGCGCGAAGAACGCGCTCTCCGGCCTGCCGTTCGGGCGGATCACGCCGGTGTTCCACTTCGCCCTGGGGGTCTGGACCAGCTGATACTGGACCAGCTGCCGCACGCCGCGTGTGCGGCGAGCGATGCGGTAGGCCTGGCGCAGATAGGCGGCGCGCCGCGAGGCCGACAGCCGCCGCTTGCCGGAGGCGAAGTAGCCGAACTCCGTCAGGTACACCGGCACGGTGCCGCCTCGAGGCGTCGTGAACGCGCGCGCCCTCCGCAGCTTCCGGAGGGCCGAGGTGAGCCGTCCGAGCGTGCCGATCGTGACCGAGTCGCGGTTGGGATAGCGGTAGGTCGGCCTCGCGGCCGATATGAAGCGCTTGCATCAACTGGACTAGACCAGTAGCGTCCACTGGTATAGACCACTTCGGCGGGTGGTCCCTCGCACGCGGGCTCTGGCCACTGCTCGCCCCGCCCTAAAACGGAGGCTCTTCCGATGACGAAGCGTGTCCATTCGCTGCTCGCGGCCGGGCTGTTCGGAGCCGTCCTGCTCCTGTGCGGAGCGCCCGGCGGCGCGACCGCGTCCGCCCGCTGTCATCCGGACGCGGACGACCTGCGTGTGACCTTCCAGCCCGTCGACCACTCGCTCGCTCCCGCCAGCTGGTTCCGGGCCCGCCTGACGCTTCAGAACGCCGACCGGCGCTGCACGCTGGCCGGCGACTGGCGGCTCTTCTTCAACTCAGTGCGCCAGCCGCTGGCGGTCTACCCGCCCGGCGCGCTCGGCGACGCGGCGCGCGCCCAGCTCGCCGCGCAAGGCCTTTCGCTGGCACGCGCCGACGAGGCCGGGAGCGGCGACTACTACGTCCTCGAGCCGACCACCGCCTTCGACCCGCTCGGCCCCGGCGAGACACGCCAGATCACGATCGACATTGAGCTGTGGGCCATCCTGAAGTCCGACGCGCCCGCCGGCTGGCACATCTCCTTCGACGGCGGGCCGCCGCGCTGGGTGCCGGCCAATGCGCTGCTCGACCCGAACGACCCGAAGCAGACGACCGTATTCGAGGGCGACAGGCGCCCGGTGGAGACGGCCGCGACGCGCTTCGCCCAGAACACCGCGCCGCTCATGGAGCTCGATCTCGCCGACCGCATCCTGCCGCGCCCGCTCGAGGCGCGCGAGCGCGACGGCTCCTTCACGCTCGACGCGCGCCGCACCGAGATCCGTCACGAGGGCGGCCTCGAGCGCGAGGCCGCCTACCTCGAGTCGGCCCTCGCCGACGCCCTTGGGCACCGGCCCGCCCGGCACGGCGGCGGTTCGAACGCGATCCGCCTGCGCGTCGACCCGCGGCTCGACGTCGACGGCGACGGCGCACCGGACGCCGAGGGCTACACGCTGCGTATCTCGCGGCGAGCCATCCGCATCGTGGGCGCCGATGCCGCCGGTGTGCTGCACGGCATCCAGACCCTGCGCCAGCTGATCCCGCTCGACGCCTACGAGGACGCGGCCCAGGGCCACGCACGGGGCGCGGTGTCGATCCGGCGCGCCGCAATCGCGGACGCGCCCCTGTTCGGCTACCGCGGAATGGGCATCGACGTGGCCCGCCACTTCGAGTCCAAGCAGACGATCAAGAAGCTGCTCGACCTCATGGCGTTCCTGAAGATGA
>JBKGUS010000026.1:0-3894 GCA_046462295.1 Thermoleophilaceae bacterium
GCCACGGACCGCGCGGTCTTCGCGGTCGGCCAGTCGCTCGACGACCGCGACGAGACCCTGTCGGGAGTCGTCGCCTCCTTCGCGATCGGTGGGCCGATCGCCGTCCTGCTCGCGTCACTGCTCGGCTACATGCTCGCCACCGCGGGGCTGCGCCCGGTCGAGGCGATGCGCCGCCGGGCCGGCGAGATCTCGCTCACGCACGAGGGCGAGCGGCTCCCGCTCCCCGCCGCCCACGACGAGGTGCGGCGCCTGGGCGAGACCCTCAACGAGATGCTCGACCGGCTGCGCCGCTCGTTCGACCGCGAGCGGCGCTTCGTGGCCGACGCAAGCCACGAGTTGCGTACGCCCGTCGCGGTGATCAGGGCCGAGCTCGACGCGGCCCTGCGCGCGGGCGGGCACGACGAGCAGGTCCGCGAGGCGCTCGTGGCGGCGCTAGAGGAGTGCGACCACCTCGCCCAGCTCGCCGAGGACCTGCTGGTGGTGGCGCGCGCCGCCGAGCGAGAGCTCCCGATGCGGCGCGAAGCGATCGAGGTGCGGCCGCTGCTGGAGGGGGTGCGCGCCCGGTTCGGCGACCGCGCGCGCGAGCACGGACGCGAGCTGCGCGTGGAGGGAGGCGACGGCCTGCGGATCGAGGCCGACGACCTTCGTCTGCGGCAGGCGCTCGGCAACCTCGTGGACAACGCGCTGCGCCACGGGGCCGGGGACATCGTGCTGCGGGCGCGGCGGAGCGAGGCGGACGGGGGAGTCGAGCTCGAGGTGGCCGATCACGGGCCCGGCTTCGACACCGACCTGGCCGACCGGGCCTTCGAGCGCTTCGCCCGCGGCGACGCGGCCCGCACACGCGGCGGCACCGGCCTCGGCCTGGCGATCGTGAGGGCGATAGCGGAGGCGCACGGGGGCGGCGCGCGGATCGTGACGGAAGGCGCTCGCGGGGCCACCGTACGTCTGTGGCTTCCCGGGCCCGACGGGGCGAGGTAGCCTTCTGCTCGAAGCGCGCGAGGGCGAGCGCGCCCGGCTCGCGGAGAGGGCCCGAGGCCCCAGTAGGGCCCATGCACGCTCGCGATCGACTCGGGCGCACGGGCTGCGAGCACCAGCGCCACAGAGGAGATCGTGATGGAGCTCGACCTCGACCAGGCGCGCCGGCGCGCGAAGGAGCTGTTGCGGGCCGCCGGCGCTGGAGATCCCGCTGCGCGCGCGCGAATGCGAGACGACCGCGCGCCGCGGCTGGCCGACGCCCAGCGGGCCGTGGCCGCCGACCTCGGCTTTCGCTCATGGCCGGCGCTGGTGGCCCACGTGGAGGCCGCGCGCGGCGACCGCGAGCAGCGGCGCGCGCGGCTCGTGTCCGCGGCCCTCGGAGGGCGCGACGACGTCGCCGAGCGGCTGCTCGCCCACGACCCCGAGCTGGCCGGCGCGGGGCTCGACGTGGCCCTGGTGCTGGGCGACGGCCACGCGGTGGCGGCCGCGCTCGACCGTGACCCGGACCTGGTGGCCCGCGACCTTCCCGGCGTGGGGCGCAAGCCGCTCTCGTGCGCCTGCCATTCGGTGTTCCTTCGCCCGTCCTCGCCGCGGGCGCCAGGCGTGCGGCGGGTGATCGAGCTGCTGCTCGACCGGGGCGCCGACGTCGACGAGGTCCACCACAACGAGTACGGCGCGATGTCCGTGCTCTACGGCGCCGCGGGAGTGGCGCACGACCTCGAGACGACGCGGCTGCTGCTCGACCGGGGCGCGAATCCCGACGACGGCGAGTCCGTTTACCACGCCGTCGAGGCGGACGACACGGCCTGCCTCGAGTTGCTGCTCGAGCGAGGGGCGACGGTGCGAGGCACGAACGCGCTTGGCAACGCGATCGCAGACCCGCGCAAGGTGTTGGTCCTCTTGGAGAAGGGGGATCTGCGGCCGTCCGACCCGGAGCTGCGGGGCTCCCTGCTCTACGCGCGGGACCCGGCCGTGGCCGAGCTGCTGATCGAACACGGCGCCGCGCTCGACGTCCGGGACGCGGACGGCCTGACGCCATACTCGCGCGCCGCCCGCCTGAAGAGCGAGGCGATGATGCGGCTGCTGGAGGCCGCGGGCGGGAGCACCGAGCTCGATCCGTCCGCGGAGTGGATCGGCGCGGTCGTCCGCGGCGACCTGGCGCGCGCGGAGCGCGTGCGCGCGGAGCACCCCGGGCTGCCCTTGCGCGAGACCGACGCCGAGGAGCTCCCACGGTGGGCCAGCGCCGGCGACGACGAGGTGGTCGCGCGCCTGCTCGACGCGGGCGTGCCGATGGACGCGCGGGGGATCGACGACGGGAGCGCGTTGCACTACGCCGGCATGTGGGGGCGCGCGAGCACGGTCGAGCTGCTGCTCTCGCGGGGCGCCGAGGTGGACCTGATGGGCGGCCCGCGCGAGCACCCGGGCACGGCGCTGGGGTGGACGGCGTGGGGGTCGAGGGCGCTGCCCGGTGCCGCAGACCGGATGGAGGACTACCTGGGAGCGGCGGCCGCGCTGCTCGGCGCTGGCGCGCGGGTGGGAGAGCGCATGATCGAGGTGGCGGGGGACGAGCTCGCCGTGCTGCTGGAGGAGGCCGCCTCGCGTTCCGGGGTCGTGCGGGAGACGGGGCTCAACTACGCCCCCGGACGCCCGATCCGCGTGAGTGTGCGCAGCCGCGGTGTGCGGTACGACATCGACGACATGGGCAGGGCGGTCGCCTTCGCCGGACGGCCGCCCGGCTGGTTGGAGGCGGCCGAGCGAGCCGTTCGGGCGCTCGGGTGGAACGTGAAACGCGACGGGGTCGTCTTCGTGCAGGCCGTCGAGGGCCGCGACATCGACGACCTTGTGCGGGGGACCGGCGAGGCATCCGCCGCGGTGCTCGAGGCCCTGTTCGCGTTGGAGGAGTGAGCGGATCGAGTCCTCAGGGTCATCTCAGCGGGCAGGCATACGTTGGTTCGCATGAACGACAAGCTGAAGGGCGCACTCATCACCGGAACCGTCATCGCCGCGCTCGCGGTGGGCGGGGTGGCGATCGCCGGCGCGGCCGGCGGTGACGACGACGCGGGCGACCGAGCGATCCGCGGGCCGGCCCTGGAACGGGCGAGCGCCGCGGCGCTCGACCACACGGGCGGCGGCCGTGTCACCGAGACCGAGACCGGCGACGAGGAGAGCTGGTACGAGGTGGAGGTGACCCGCGGCGACGGCAGCCAGGTCGACGTGCAGCTCGACCGGGACTTCCAGGTGGTCGGTTCGGAGGGCGACGACCGCGACGAGGACGACGGCTCGGACCACGACTGAGGCTCTGCGGCGTGGACGGCGCGCGCGTGCTGAGCATCGACGACCAGGCCGAGGGGCCGGCCGGCCACTTCTCGAGCGTCCCCACCACCAAGGACTGGAACCTGCTCGAGCCCAGGGTGCTCGCGCACCAGCTGTACGCGCGAGCGGTGGGACTCGTGCCGGCCGTGCAGATGTCGGGCGGCGGCGGGCGCGAGGAGCTCGTCCGCTACGAGCCGGGCGGGCGGCCGCGCAGGGCCAGCTCGAGCTCGAAACGGGCATCGGGATCGTCGAGCTCCTCTCCGATCAGCTCGCGCAGGCGGGCCAGCCGGTAGCGGGCGGTCTGGGGGTGCACGTCGAGGGCACGAGCCATCGCCGCGGCGTTGCCGCGCTCCCGAACGTAGGCGAGCGCCGTCTCCTCCATCCGCGCCCGCGCCTTCGGGGTGAGCTCGCGGAGCGGTGCCAGGCGGCGCGCCGCGATCCGCTCGACCAGGGAGCGGTTCTCGAAGAGGAGGAGGTCGCCGAGGACATCGTCGGCCCGGAGCGGGCCCCCGTCCGCGTCGATGGCGCCGGCCTCGATCGCCCGGAGTACGCCGCGGGCGAGCGACCACGAGGCAGGCAGGTCGCGGAGCGGGCCGGCGGGGCCTA
>JBKGUS010000027.1:0-12133 GCA_046462295.1 Thermoleophilaceae bacterium
CCTGTTCGGCGACAGCATCCTCGAGATCCCGTATTACTACCTGCGCCCGTACGAGCTCGACGGGATGAAGGTTCTTGTCTCGCGCACCGGCTATACGGCCGAGCTCGGCTTCGAGATCTACCTGTACGAGGCCAGCAAGAACGGGGTCAGGCTCTGGGACGCCGTCCTCGAGGCGGGTAAGCCGCACGGGCTCGAGGTGATCGGGCCGTGCCACATCCGCCGGATCGAGGGCGGGATCCTCGCCCTCGGGCCGGGCTGCGACATGTGGTACGACACGAACCCCTACGAGGTCGGGATGGGCTACGACTGGATGGTCGACCTCGAGGCGGGCTCCGACTTCATCGGCAAGGAGGCGCTCGCGAAGATCAAGGCCGAGGGGCCGACGCGCAAGCTGGTGGGCGTCGAGATCGGCGGCTCGAATGTGGGCTCCTACAACGACGGTGCGATGATCGACACGTTCCCGGTCCACAAGGGCGGCGGCGTGGTGGGCCGGATCACGTCGGCGTGCTGGTCGCCGCGGCTCGAGAAGAACATCGGCTACGCGATGGTGCCGATCGAGCACTCGGAGCTCGGCACGGAGCTGGAGGTCGAGCGGCCGGAGGGGATTGTCCAAGCCACCGTGGTTCAGAAGCCGTTCATCGACCCGAAGAAGGAGACCCCGAAGCAGGAGCTGGCGGCCAGCTCCTGAGTAGGAGCGCATGACGGGCCGGTACGACTTCGTGATCGTGGGCGGCGGGTCCGCGGGATGCGCCCTTGCCGCCCGGCTGTCCGAGGACCCGTCGAACCGCGTGCTCGTGCTGGAGGCGGGCCGGCCGGACTGGCGATGGGACGTTTTCATCCACATGCCGGCCGCGCTCGCCTTCCCGATTGGCAGCCGCTTCTACGACTGGAGGTACGAGTCCGAGCCCGAGCCCTACATGGGCGGCCGCCGCGTGTACCACGCGCGCGGGAAGGTGCTGGGCGGCTCCAGCTCCATCAACGGGATGATCTTCCAGCGCGGCAACCCGATGGACTACGAGCGCTGGGCCTCGGGGCCGGGCATGGAGACGTGGGACTACGCCCACTGCCTGCCCTACTTCAAGAAGATGGAGAACTGCCTTGCGGCGCGGCCGGATGACCCGTTCCGGGGCCACGACGGCCCGCTCGTGCTCGAGCGCGGCCCCGCGAAGGGCCCGCTGTTCGACGCGTTCTTCGCGGCGGTGCAGGAGGCCGGCTACGACCTCACCGAGGACGTGAACGGCTACAAGCAGGAGGGCTTCGCGAAGTTCGACCGCAACGTGCACCGGGGCCGCCGGCTGTCGGCCTCGCGCGCCTACCTGTATCCGGTCATGGACCGTCCCAACCTGGACGTGGAGACGTTCGCGTTCGTCACCAAGATCGTGTTCGAGGGCACGCGCGCGGTGGCCGTGGACTACACCCGGCGCGGACGCGGCCGCCGGCGCGCGCACGGCGGCGAGGTGATCCTCTGCGGTGGAGCGATCAACTCGCCGCAGTTGCTGCAGATCTCCGGCGTCGGGGCTGCCGGTCACCTGCGCGGCATCGGGGTGGGCGTGGTCGCCGACCTGCCGGGCGTGGGGGAGAACCTGCAGGACCACCTCGAGGTCTACATCCAGCACAGCTCGACGCAGCCGGTGTCGATGGCGCCCTACTTCAAGATGCACAACCGGCCGAAGGTCGGGCTCGAATGGCTGCTGCGGAAATCGGGCCCGGGGGCCACGAACCACTTCGAGGCGGGCGGCTTCGTGCGCAGCAACGACGAGGTGAAGTGGCCGAACCTCATGTACCACTTCCTGCCGATCGCGATCCGCTACGACGGCACGGTCCCCGAGGGCGGCGGCGGGCACGGCTACCAGGTCCACGTCGGCCCGATGTACTCGGACGTGCGCGGCACCTGCAAGGCGGTGTCGAGCGACCCGCGCAAGCACCCGGCGCTGCTGTTCAACTACCTCTCCACGTCGAACGACCGGCGCGAGTGGATCGAGGCCGTGCACGTGACGCGCAAGATCCTCGGCGCTCCCGCCTTCGAGCCGTTAAGCGGGGGCGAGCTGTCGCCGGGTCCGGAGGTCGAGACCGACGAGCAGATCCTCGACTGGGTGGCGAAGGACGCCGAGACCGCGCTGCACCCGTCGTGCACCTGCAGGATGGGGACGGACGACATGTCCGTGGTCGACCCGCGGACCATGAAGGTGCACGGCCTCGAGGGGCTGCGCGTGGTGGACGCCTCGGTGTTCCCCTTCGTGACGAACGGCAACATCTACGCGCCGGTGATGATGACCGCGGAGAAAGCCGTCGACCTGATCCTCGAGCGGACGCCGCTGCCCGCCGAGCCGGTCGAGTTCTACCGGCACGAGCCGAAGGCGTCGGAGGCGCCCGCCTAGAAGTCCGCGGGCACGATCGCGTCGGCAGCCAGCGCCGCCGCGAAGCGCGTCACGTACTCGCGCATGTTCAGGTCTGTGACGTGCCGCATCGCCACGATCAGCCCCTGCGTGCCGCGCTCGAGCTCTTCGTCGAGCCGCTTCAGCGCGGGCTCGTCCAGCAGCTCCTCGGCCGTCCATCCACAGCTGGGACAGCGCAGGTAGACGCGCCAGCTCGACTGCTCGGCGACCACGCGCTGAGGCTGGACGAGCGGCAGGGTGCAGCCTCGGCACACGTGGGGAGTCGGCTCGCTCGTCCGTCCGCGCGTGTTCATCGCTGCTTCCTCGGCACGAACATCGACGCCACTCGCGCCTTCAGGCTGGGCTCCGGCAAGAGGTCGCCCGGCCCATCTTGCGTTCATCTTTTTGAACGTCACCTGTACGGTTCTGTCCTATGAGCGGCGACCTCACACGGCGTCCCGGCGGGCCTCCATCTCGACGCGGGCGCGAGAAGCGCGCCTACCAGCTGGCGGTCGGGGGCGGCGTGTCCGGCGCGGTCGCGGTGATCGGCGGGATCCTCGCGCTGCTGGGCGTGATCGGATGGGGGCTGCCGATCCTTGCCGTGATCGTCGCGGCGGTCTGCTGGCTCCTCTTCCGCCGCACGGTGTCCTGAGCACCCAGCCCGCTCTCCCGATCAGCCGCAACACGGCGCTGCTGTCGGCGTCGCTGGCGGCGAACTCGGCGATGCTCCAGCTCTCGGCCGCGGTCGCATCGATCACCCTGGTGCTCGTGCTCGACGTCGAGGGCCTGCTCGGCCTGGGACCCGCGATCGTGCTCGCATCCGGCGCGGTCGCCGCCCTCCCGGCGGGCCGGGCCATGGACCGGGTAGGGCGCGTGCCGGTCCTGGCCGCCGGCTTCGTGACCGGGGCGGCCGGATGCGGGCTGGCGGCGCTGGGCAGCGCGATCGAGTCCGCTCCCGTGGTGCTCGCGGGGCTGGCCGGGGTCGGCGCGGCGAGCGGCGTCGCCCTGCTCGCCCGTACCGCGGCGGGCGACATGTACCCGCCCGAGCGCCGCGCCCGCGGCATCGCGCTCGTCCTGTTCGGCGCAGTCTTCGGCGCCTTGCTCGGGCCGGCCGTCTTCAGCCCGCTGCTGTCGGGGCGCGACCTGGACGGCGAAGCGCTCGTCCCGCTCTGGCTCGCAGCCGGTGCCATCATGCTGGTCGGGCTGGCGCTGGTGATGGCCGTGCGGCCGGACCCGCGCCGTATCGCCGCGCTCATCTCGCCGGGTGACGAGCACGAGGCGCCGCCCGCGGCGCCGCTGGACGAGCTGCTGCGCCGGCCGGGGGTGATCCCGTCGCTCCTGGCGGCGCAGGCGAGCTTCGCGGTGATGGTGGCGCTCATGACGCTCACCGGCGCCGTCGTCGTCGACCACCACGGCCACGAGGGCCACAACGTCTTTCCGATCATCGCCGCGCACGTGATCGGCATGTACGCGCTGGTGATCGTCGTGGGCGACATCATCGACCGGATCGGCCGCATCCCCGCGCTCGGCGGCGGCCTGCTGATCATGATGGTTTCGGCGATCAGCCTGATCTGGATCGAGAGCGTGCCGGCGATGTCGATCTCCCTGTTCGGGCTCGGGCTCGGCTGGAACTTCTCGTTCGTCGCCGCGACCGCCGAGCTGGCCGACCGCACCCGGCCGGCCGAGCGCGGGAAGCTGCTCGGCTTCAACGATCTCCTGTCAGGAGGGACGGGCGCGGCGCTCGCCCTGACGGGCGGCCTGGCGCTCTCCGAGCTCGGGGTCGCGGCCCTCGCAATCGGCGGCGCCGTGCTGCTCGCGATGCCCGCCGTGTGGATCCTGCGCGGCTGGCGCCGCGTCGAAGTGCAGCCGACCCGCTCCGCTCCGTAGGAGCTCCTCGAGCGGGTGCCCCCCGACACGCTCGTCGTCGAGCTCGATGGACGCCCGCTCGAGCGGCGTTGGCCGCTGCGGAGCCTCGATCAGGCGTGCCGGGAAGCGGCGCTGATCATCGGTGTCCGCGTCCATCCAGATGATCGCCCGCGCGACCCCCGAGCGGTCCTCGAGCAGGTAGGCGGAGCCAAAGACGAGGCCGGGGAGCGCCAGCAGACCGATCACGACCGCCGCCGCCCAGCGCCGCCGTCTCCGTTTGGCGAGTGCTCGCGCGCGCACCGCTGCGGGTCACGCAGCCTGAGCGGAATACGTGTCGGCGGCCCGCAGCCTCTCGACGTTGTTGGTGACGATCAGTTTGCGCATGCAGGGTTAGACTCCGCCGCGCGCGTCATGTCACCGGTTCCTGGGTATGGACACGGCATGCTGCGCAGGGGGATCGCGGGATGCGTGGCGCTCGTCGCGCTGATCGTGCCGGCGTCCGCGTCGGCCGACTACGTCGCGCTCGGTGACTCGTATGCCGCCGGCCCGCTCATCCCGCTGCAGATCCAGCCGTTCGGCTGCCTCAAGTCGAACAACAACTACGCGCACATCGCGCAGCGCACGCTCGCGTTCGCCGAGTTCCGCGACCCGAGCTGCAGCGGCGCCGAGACCGAGGACATGACGCAGTCGCAGGGCGTCACGCCGGGCCCGAACCCGCCGCAGTTCGACAGCCTCCAGCCCGACACCGAGCTGGTCACCATCAACATCAGCGGCAACGACATCGGCTTCTCGAGCATCGCCGAGGACTGCTTCACGTTCCAGCGCACGGGCTCCCCGTGCCGCGACCAGTACGTCCAGAACGGCCGCGACGAGATCAGCGAGCGGATCCAGGCGACGGCCCCGCTGGTGGCGGCGGTGTTCCAGGGCATCCACGAGCGCTCTCCGCAGGCGCGCGCGTTCGTGCTGACCTACGCCGCGATCTTCCCCGAGCAGGGCACAGCCGGGTGCTGGCCGCAGATGCCGGTCGCCGACGGCGACATCGCGTATCTGCGCGAGAAGCAGAAGGAGCTGAACGCGATGCTGGTCGAGCAGGCGGGGCTGAACGGCGTCGGCGTGATCGACTGGTACGAGGCCAGCATCGGCCACGACGCCTGCAAGCCGCCCGGGATTCGCTGGGTCGAGCCGGCAATCCCCGCCAGCGCCGCGGCGCCCGTCCACCCGAACATCTTCGGCATGCTCGGCGCGGCGAACCTGGTCAAAGCCGCCGCCGCCGGTTAGCAGCGGCTGAACCGGCTGGTGGGTGGGCCCCGCACGGGCTACGCTGACGCGGCCGATGCGCCGGATCGTCCGGCGCCGGCGCCGTAGCACCGGTTCATTCCTTCCAAGACCGGCCGCCGGGCGCGCCGTAGCCTGACCTCATGACCAAGATCTATCCGGTGCTCAAGTACAAGGACGCGCAGGTCGCTCTCGACTTCCTGGAAGGCGCGCTCGGTTGCGAGCGGCTCCAGGTCCACGAGGGCGACAACGGCGGCGTGGCACACGCTGAGCTCAGGCTCGGCGACGAGGTGATCATGTTCGCCACCACGAACGAGGGCGACCCGGTCTACAACCAGGGCGCCGGGCGCACAGCCGTCTACGTGGTCATCGACGACCCCGACGCCCTGTTCGAGCGGGCGAAGAGCGCCGGCGCCGAGGTCGTGATGGAGCCGACCGACCAGGACTACGGCTCGCGCGACTTCACGGTCCGCGATCCGGAGGGGAACCTCTGGAGCTTCGGGACCTACGCGCCGACGCCGGCCGCGTAGGCGGGATCGCGCGTCCGCGCGCGCAGCACCGTCGTCGCGCCACGGCGCGGGCTCAGGGTGATGCTGCGGCGCCGGCTCCCCTCGGTCGTGCTCGCGGCCGGCACCGGCTCGGCGCGCGCGAACACGGCTCGCAGGACGACCTTCATCTCGAGCATCGCGAAGCTCGCCCCGAGGCAGCGGCGGCGCCCGCCGCCGAACGGGATCCAGGTGTACGTGCCGGGCGGCTCGTCGAGGAAGCGCTCCGGGCGGAACTCGTACGGGTCCGGGTAGATCGCCGGGTCGTGGTGGATCAGGTACGAGTTGGCACACAGGCAGACGCCCTCGGGGTAGAGGAAGCCGCCGATCTCGACCGGCTGCTTGACGAGCCGCGGCGCCGCCTGGGGCAGCACCGGGCGGTGGCGGAGCGTCTCCTGGGCGGTCGCCGTGACGTAGCCGTCGCCGTTCCCCGAGTCCACTGCGGCGATGAGCTCCCCGACCACGCGCGGCGTGCGGGCGAGGCGCTCGAACGCCCATGACAGCTCGGACGCGGTCGTCTCGTGGCCAGCCACCAGCAGCGTCATCAGCTCGTCGCGCAGCTCCTGCTTCGACATCGGCGAGCCGTCCTCGTGGCGTGCGGCGAGCAGCATGGCCAGCACGTCCTCGCGCGCCTCGCCGTTCTCCTCGGCGCGGCGCTCGTCGATCAGGTCGAACAGGAGCCGGTCGACCTCCGCGCGTCCCTCGACGAACTCGTTCCACACCCGTCCGCGCTGCAGGAAGGGCAGCAACGACGCCGGCGACGCTCCGAACTCGAGGATCTGGGTGAGGCGGTCGCGCAGCGCGTCGAGCCGCTCGCCCTCGTCGAGGCCGAACACGGCGCGGAGGATCACCTCGAGGGTGAGCGCCTGGAGGCGGGAGTGGAGCTCGAACGGCTCACCCAGCGGCCAGCCCGCCACCTCCCGCTCGGTGACCTCCTCGAGCAGGCCGGTCAGCGCCTCCATGCGCTCGCCGTGGAAGGCGGGCAGCATCAGCTTGCGCTGGGACAGATGGGCGCTCTCGTCGAGGAGGATCACCGAGTTGCCCCCCACCACGGGCTCGAGCACCTGTGCGCCCTCGCCCGGGTGGAGGACGTCGGGCGGCGCGGTGAAGACCTCCTTGGCCTCCGCCGGGTCCGAGAGATGGACGAAGGGGGGCGTCTGGAGGATTCGCAGGGTGAAGCGCTTGCCGTAGCGAGCCCGGCAGCGCTCGAAGAGCGGGATGCTCCGGGTCCACAGCGCGAGCGTCTGGACGGCACGCGGCGCCCGCGGGCCGGGAGGCAGGTTCGGCATTGCGACGCCCAGCGTACCGGCGTCGCGCTGCGTTTAGAAGACGAATGCGATCAGCACGATGATCAGCAGGATCGCGACGATGGTTCCGACACCGATGTACATGCTCACCTCCCTGCGCGTCGACTACGGGAACCTCATGCCCGCAGGGAGGCGTGCTCAATCTCGTTGTACCGGCGCCTGCTGCGTTCCGACGTGCGACGGGCGAGGCGCCGCGCCTGGGTCGGCGCGCGGGTAGGTGCGCCCAGTCCAAGACCGGGTATGCGGAAGGCGGGGTGGAGGCCGTGGTCGACATCGCCGAGGTGATGACCTTCGAGACCCGCACGGGCACGACCCGCTACGTCTTGCGCGACGCGGACGGCAACGAGTACACGACCTTCCGGGAGTCGATCGGGAACGAGGCCCAGCGCCTGGAGGGCAAGCGGGCGCGGATCGAGTATCACGAGAGCCAGCGCGGGCAGTACACGAACGTCTACCTCGACAAGGTCGAGCCGGCTCCCGAGCAGGCGGGTGGCGGAGGCGACGACACCGATCCCGACGAAGCCGCGTGGCGCACCGCCGTGGAGGCCGCGCCCTGGCTCGTCGGCGAGTCCGAGCCGCATGAGGAGGTCCCGCCCGAGGAGCTCTACGAGAAGCTGAAGCCGTTCAAGGAGCGAGTGGCGGAGGACATCAAGGAGGAGGCGGACTAACCGGCTAAACGAGTTAGTTGGTAGCATGCCGGCCACGTGAGTTGTCTCGCTCCGTACCGGGCCGGTTTGAAGGCGGGGGTCGGGTTCGCGCTCGCGGCGTTCGTGCTGGGGGTGTCGTTCGGCGTGCTCGCCGAGCCGATCATGGGCCCGGTGGCGCCGGTCGTGATGTCCGCCGTCCTGTTCGCGGGCGCTTCGCAGTTCGGCGCCACGGCCGTGCTCGCCGCGGGCGGCGACGCGCTCACCGCGATCGCCGCCGGGACCATGCTCAACGCGCGCTTTCTCCCGATGGGCGTGGCCGCGGCGACGGCCCTGCACGGATCGCCGCTCCGCCGGGCGGTCGAAGGGCAAGCGGTCGTGGACGCCTCGTGGGCGCTCGCCGTGCAGGGCGACGGGCGCTTCGACCGCGAGCTGATGATCGGCGCGACGATCCCGCAGTACCCGGCCTGGGTTGGAGGGACCCTGATCGGCGTGCTCGGCGGAAGCGCGCTCGGCGACCCTGCCACGCTCGGGCTCGACGCGATCTTCCCGGCGTTCTTCGTCGGGTTGCTGGCCGCGGAGCTGAGCCGTCCGCGGGCGCTCGCGGCGGCGCTGCTGGGCGGCGCGATCGCCTTGGCGCTCACACCCGTCCTGCCGCCCGGACTGCCGGTCCTGCTGGCGTCGGCCGCGGCGCTGATCGGGTTGCGGGGCGCGCGGTGACCGATGTCTGGATCACGATCGCCGGCCTCACCGTGGCCACCGTGGGGCTCAAGGCCGCGGGCCCCGTCATCCTCGGCGGCCGCCAGCTGCCGGAGCGGGCCTTGGCCGTGATTGCGCTGCTCGCCCCGGCCCTGCTCGCCGCGCTCGTCCTGACGGGGACCTTCACGGACGAGAAGGACCTCACGCTGGATCCCCGCGCCGTCGGGCTCGGCTGCGCCGCGCTCGCCGCGCTCATGCGCGCCCCGCTGCTGGTGACCGTGCTGGTGGCCGCGATGGGCACGGCGGCGGTCCGGGCGCTCACCTAGTGGCCATATGCTCCGCGCCCGTGCGCAGGCGCCTCCGTGAGCTCGGCTACACCGTCGGCCGCTTCCAGGCCGGGGAGCGGAATGCGCTCGTGGACGTGCCCGGTGTGCTGGTGGGCCACAGGACGCTGAGCGAGGGCGAGCGGCTGCGCACGGGGGTGACCGCGATCCTCCCGCACGGCGGCAACCTCTACACCGAGAAGGCGCTCGGCGCGTGCCACGTGGTGAACGGATACGGAAAGGCCGCCGGCCTCTCGCAGCTCGCCGAGCTCGGCACGGTCGAGAGCCCGATCCTGCTCACCTCGACGCTTTCCGTCGGCCCCGTGTGGGAGGGCGGCTTGCGCCACCTGCTCGATCAGAACCCCGAGGCGGCACGCGACCGCGACACGCTCAACGTGATCGTGGGCGAGTGCTTCGACGGGTGGCTCTCGGACGCCCGGGCGCTGGCGGTGAGGGCCGAGCACGCGCTGGAGGCGATCGCGGCGGCGGCCGGCGACGAAGTGCGCGAGGGCGCGGTGGGCGCGGGCACCGGCACGACCTGCTTCGGCTACAAGGCCGGGATCGGGGGAGCGTCGCGCCTTGCCGGCGGGCACGTGCTCGGCTGCCTCGTCTGCTCGAACTACGGGGCGCGGCGCGACCTGCACCTGCTCGTCGGGCCGGTGGATGACGGCGACGCGGACGCAGCGGCGGAGCCGCCGGCGCAGGGAGGCTCGATCATGATCGTGCTGGGCACCGACGCGCCGCTGTCCGAGCGCCAGCTCGGGCGGCTCGCCGCGCGCGCCGTGTTCGGCCTGGGCCGCGCCGGCAGCTTCGCCACGAACGCGAGCGGCGAGTACGTGATCGCGTTCTCGACGGCCCACCGCGTGCCGCACGGGAGCGAAGCGGCCGAGCTCGAGCTGCGGCTGCTGCGCGACGACTCCCAGGCCATGCGCGACCTGTTCGAGGCCGCCGCGGAGGTCGTGCACGAGGCTGTGCTGAACTCGCTCTGCTCAGCGGACGCGACGACGGGGCGTGACGGCCACGCGGTGGAGGCCTTTCCCTACGAGCTGCTCGCACAGGCGCCCGGGGTTCGGCTCGGAACGTGACGAGGGGCCCCCGAGGAGGCCCCTCGCATACCCGGCTCGTAACGGCGGGTGCGTCCATGCCCCACCGTCCTCCGAGCCCGGCTCTTACCCCCCGCGTGCCTTACGTGAGACGCACTTCCCGAACGCGTTCCTGTCGTTCCGGTTCGTGCCGTACTTCTCCTCGAACGCGGCCTCGCCCGCGGCGCGCTCCGCCCTGCACTCCTGCGCTGCGTTCCCCCTGGCCTCCTCGTTCTCGGCCTCCTCTTCCGCCGCCTTCTTGCCCATGCAGTCGGCGAAGCCGTCGTACTTCAGCCTAAACGCCTCGCGCGTGGCCTTCGTCTTCCCGCGCTCTCCCTGACACTGCGCCTTGGCGGCGTCACGCTCTGCTTTGTCCGGCTTGGCAATCGCGCCCGTTGGGATAAGGAACACGAAGGCCAGCCCCGTTGCTGCGAGGATGGTCTTCATGCCAGCTGAAACGCTCGAGGCGAGGGAAGGTTTGGGGGTTATGGACGAACTTTCGTCTGCCGATGACGTTCTCATGGGTGATGCCGCCGGCATCCACAACCCTGGGAGCGGGTAGAACCCCTTCGTCATGCGCGCCGTCTCCATCCCCGCTCGGGCGCCGGCCGTACCACTGCGGTCGCGACGGCTCCTTGCCCTCGCCGGCGACGGAAGGCTGGTCGAGCAGCTCAGGCGGGGCAACGAGGCGGCCTTCGAGGTCATCTTCGAACGCCACGCACCGGCGGTCCTTGCGTTCTGCCGCCATATGCTCGCCACCCGGGAGGAGGCCGAGGACGCCGTGCAGCACACCTTCGCCGCCGCCTTCAGGGCGCTCCAGCGGGGTGGCGACCAGGAGATCGTCCTCAAGCCGTGGCTTTTCACGATCGCCCGCAACCGCTGCGTGTCGGTGCTGCGGGCGCAGCGCGAGGTCCCGACCGCGGCCGACGCGCTCGAGTCGGGGTCGCCGTCCGGGGCCGGCCTTGCCGAGCAGGTGGAGGGGCGGGCCGAGCTGCGCCGCCTGCTGGCGGACGTGCGCGACCTGCCGGACGAGCAGCGCGCCGCGCTACTGCTCACGGAGATGGCGGACCTGTCGCACGTCGAGGTGGCGGGCGTGCTTGGCTGTGAGGTGTCGCGCGTGAAGGGGCTCGTCTTCCGTGCGCGCTCCGCGCTGATCGCGCGCCGGGAGGCGCGGGAGGCGCCGTGCGAGAGCATCCGCGAGCAGCTCGCCAACCTGCGCGGAGGGTCGCTGCGGCGGAGCGAGCTGCGGCTCCACCTGCGCGAATGCCCGGGCTGCCGCGCCTACCGCGAGCAGGTGAGGCAGCAGCGCCGAATGCTCGCGGTGGCGCTGCCGGTAGCGCCGACGCTCGGCCTCAAGTCGAGCGTGCTGGCGGCGATCGGAATCGGCGGCGGGTCGGCCGGAGGCCTGACCGCGGCGGCGGGAGGATTGGGCGGCGCGACCGTTGCGAAGCTGGCCGTGGCCGGAGTACTGGCGGGTGGAGGCGTCGTCGCGGGGACCGCGGTCGTGGAGTCGGAGCGGACCGCTCCTCCGCCGCCCGAGAAGCAGCAGATGGATGGAGCCGATTCTCCTGCGCGGGCCGCGGCCGGCGAAGGTGCGCCCGGTGCGGGCGAGCGCGCTCGGATGTTGGCCGCCGATCGCGGTGCGGGAGCGGAGCGACGTGCCCTTGCCGGCGGGGGAGCGGACACGGCGGAGCGGGTCAAGAGGCAGGCGCTCGAGCGGGCCTCGCGGGCACGCGGCCGAGGGCCGATCGATCACTCGACGATGGTGACGCCGGTGAGGCGCGGTCCACCCGCGAAGCCCTGGAAGGCGGAGCGCGGAACGGGCGCGGCTCCGCAAGGGCAGGCAAAGGGGCATGCGAAGGGCGCGCCCGGACCCAAGGCGAATCGGGGCCCGCGAGCGAATGGTCACTCGAAGCCCGCGAACCCGAACGGAAGCGCGAAGGCGAGCCCCAGGCGGGCGCCCGTCGCGCGGCCGGCGCCCCGCGCGAAGTCTCAGGCCGGCGCCAGGCCGAACGCC
>JBKGUS010000028.1:0-5820 GCA_046462295.1 Thermoleophilaceae bacterium
TCGCCGCCGAGCGCCTCGAACATGGCCTTGACGCGGCGCACGTAGCCGTGGTGGTCGGCGCCCCACACGTCGATCAGCCGGTCGAAGCCGCGCTCGCGCTTGTCCTGGTGGTACGCGACGTCCGACGCGAGGTAGGTGTGCTCGCCGGACGAGCGCTCGATCACGCGGTCCTTGTCGTCGCCGTGCTGCGAGGTGCGCACCCACAGCGCGCCCTCGGAGCGGAACGTCTGGCCGAGCTCGGCAAGCCGCTCAAATGCGTGCTCGACGGCCCCCGAATGCAGCGTGGCCTCGGACGTCCAGACGTCGAACTCGACCCTGAAGCGGCGGAGCGACTCCCGCATGCGGTCGACCATGTGCTGAACGCCGGTCCGGCCGAGCTCCTCGAGCTCCATGTCGGCGGCGCCGGGGATCTCGGCGGCGAGCTCGGTCACGTAGTCGCCCTGATAGCCGCCCTCTGGCACCTCCTCGCCGCGCGCCCGCGCCCGCAGCGACTCGGCGAAGCGCAGTACCTGCGAGCCGTAGTCGTTCACGTAGAACTCGCGCGTGACGTCGTGGCCGTGGAACTCGAGGATCCGCGACAGCGCGTCGCCGTAGGCGCCGTTCCGGGCGTGGCCGATGTGGAGCGGGCCGGTCGGGTTCGCCGACACGAACTCCACGTTCACCCGCTCTGCGGGCGCGGCGCCCCCGGACCCGAAGCTCTCGCCCGCCTCGCGCATCCCGGCCAGCGAGTCGAGGTACCAGGCGTCGGCCATGAACAGGTTGAGGAAGCCGGGGCCGGCGATCTCGACCTTCTCGACCGACCTCCCCAGCCGCTCGCCGAGCGCCTCCCCGAGCCGCTCCGCGATCGCGCGCGGCGGCTCGCCCAGGGTCGGCGCGAGCAGCATCGCCGCGTTGGTCGAGTAGTCGCCGAAGTCGGGCCGCGGCGGCCGGTCGAGCTTGGGCGGCTGGACGCCGCCGTCGCCGGCGAGGCCGGCCGCGGTGTCGCCGACGGCGCCGCGCAGCTGGGAGACGGGATCACTCATCGCACCACTAATAGTGATAGGGCTCGCGGGCCAAGATCTTGTGGGCGCGGTAGAGCTGCTCCAGGAGCACCACCCGCGCGAGCTGGTGCGGCAGCGTCATCGGCCCGAGCGACAGCCGCTCGTCCGCCTCCAGGTCGATCCCCTTCGGGCCGCCGATCACGAAGCAGAGGTCGCGCCCGTTCCGCCTGCGCTCCTCGAGCCAGTCGCTGAACTCCTCCGAGCTGAGCGTCTTCCCGTCGCTCGCCAGCAGCACCGTGAAGGCGCGGTCGGGAATGCGGGGCACCACCTTCTCGTCCTCACGCACCTCAACCTGGTCGACCTTCACGTGCCCGGCGAGCATCTTCCGGTAGTGCTCCACGTCGTCCTGGTAGGGCGGGCGCACGCGCCCCACGGCTATCAGGGAGATCCGCATCGGGCTGCGATACTACGCGCGTGCCCGAGGACGCCGAGCGCCATTTCAACATCCATACCGATCCCGAGACGATGGCTGGCCACTACGCCAACTTCGCCAACGTCTCCCACTCGGACTACGAGTTCACGATCACGTTCGCCCGGGTCGACCACGAGGTCGAGGAGGGCGAGGTGCCGGGTGTCGTGGTCTCGCGGGTGAACCTCTCGCCGCGCTTCATGCGCGAACTGATCGATGCCATGGAGGACAACTTCTCCAAGTGGCGCACGCGCGAGGGGATCCGCGACCTGCCGGAGTTCGACGGGCCGCCCGAGAGCTCCGACACCAGCTAGCGGCGCCGGACGTAGGCCTCGGCGACCGAGACGGCCGCCTCGACCGACTCCCAAGCGAGGTTGTCCGGCGTGTCCGTCGGCCAGTGGTAGTTGGCCGGGAACTTCGTCTCGTCCACGCCGCCGAGCGTGCAGGTCCGGTAGCCGGCCCGCAGGGAGATGAGCCCGTCGGTGGCTGCCACCGTGCGCAGGCCGCGGCGCAGCTCGATACCGGCCGCCCGGCCCGCCGCCGCCAGCGCCTCGCGCGAGCCCTCGTCGTAGTAGCGCATGCGCAGCATGCCCTCCGCCTCCACCACGCACAGCTGCGGCGAACCGACGCACTCGATGCACACGAACTCGGTCGTGGCACGCGGCAGCGAACGGAAGTGGCGCCGGCCGAAGGCCTGCATCCCCTCCATGAACGACTCCTCGGAGCCGGTCGAGAGCAGGATCACGCGCACGCCCTCGGGCGGGTCCTCGCTCAGCGCGTGGGCGAGCGCCACGTTCACGGCGACCGCGCTCAGGTTGTCGTTCGCGCCGGGCACCACCCGGCGGGCGCCGATGTCGGCCATGGCGGCCACCGCGCCGGTGGCGAAGAAGGCTCCCACCCCCTTCAGTGGGCGCCTGCCGGTCAGGCCCCAGAGCGCCAGCAGCAGCGGTCCCAGGAAGACTCCGTAGATGATGGGCAGGCTCTGGTCGGCCTTCTCGTGGAGCGCCGGCGCCCGCTCCATCGCCAGCCGCGGGAGCGCCGGGTGGAACACCAGGCCGGTGTGCGCCGCGTCGTGGTGGGAGACGAACACCACGGTCCGCTCAGCATCCGGGTCGCCCGCCTCCGCCACGACGTTCCAGGTCGGCCGGTGCGGGAGCGTGCGGCGCCGGAACCACAGGCGCCCACCGCCGACGTCGTCGTAGACGGCGGCTGCCGCGATCGCCCCGGCCAGCGCGGCGGGCAGCCGGCCGAGCCGCGCCCCGATCAGCGCGATGGCGTTCAGCAGCCCGAGCGGCCACCAGTAGCCGCCGTGCGCGCGCTCCTCCTCGACTCGCACCGAGCGGCAGCCGGCCCGCCGCAACTCGCCCGCCAGCCACTCCGCCGCCCGCCGCTCACCGTCTGAGGCGGACGACCGGTCGTACGAGGCCAGCCCGCGGATGGTCCACTCGATCAGTTCTCTTCTTGCCACGCCTCTCCGATGCCGATCCGCTCGGCGGTGGTCGGGTGGGTACCGAACAGGATGTGCAGCAGGCGGGGTGGATCGGGATCCGAGACGTTCCGGATCGCCAGGCGCCGCTCGAGCTGGGTGAAGGCAGCGGGGTCGCGCGTCAGCGACAGCGCGTAGGCGTCGGCTCGCCCCTCGACCTGGCGCGAGAGGACGTTCGAGGCCGCTCCCATCCCGAAGGTCACGAGGCCGATCGACAGCGCGATCGCGGGCAGGACGATCGGCCCCGGCTTGACGCGCGGGTCGGCGAGCGCGCGGTGCGCGCGAGCACTCGATCTCTCGCCGAGGCGCTCGCGGCGGGCGAAGGCCTCCGCCAGCCGCTGTACGAGGAACGTCCCCGCGGGAGCGACCAGTGCGAGCCAGGCGAGGCCGCGGACCAGGTCGTTGTGCTTCTGGTGGCCGAGCTCGTGGGCGACCACCATGCGGATCTCGTCGCGCGGGAAGCCCGAGATGAGGTTGTCGTAGAGCACCACCCGCTTGGAGTTGCCGAGTCCGCCGACGTACGCGTTCGCCGCCGTCGTGCGGCGGCTCGCGTCGACCCGGTACACCTCCCCCACGTCCACCCCGGCGCGGTCGGCCAGCTCGAGCACGTCGGAGCGGGTGGCGCCGGGCGGCAGCTTCTCGAAGTCGTTGAAGATCGGGTCGATCACCACCGGGAAGAGCCAAATCGTGAGCACGCCGAAGGCGACGATCACGGCCGCCGCCGGAGCCCACCAGTTGCGCCGGAAGCGGCGCACCAGCACGAGCGCTACGGCGCCGCCGGCGGCCGCGAAGGCCGCGTCGACCCCGGCCGACTTCGCCACGTCGCCGACCCAGTCGAACCAGGTCTGGGTGTTCAGCCCCACGTCGACGGCGCGCTCGTGGCGCCAGGCGGAGAGCGGGAACTCGACCAGCACGAGCAGCAGGGAGATGCCCGCCCCGGCCACCGCGCCGCCCAGGATCGGGCGCCGCGCGAGCCGGTCGAACAGCCGCCGCGGAGGGCGCCAGGCCAGCAGCGCGAGCGTGCCCGTGCCGACGATCAGCCCGCCGATCGCGAGCAGGCGCTGGACGCTGCGGTAGTCCTCCGCGCGGTCCAGCTGGAAGGCGGTGAAGTACCCTTGCACGTCCACCGCGGCCGGTTCGATGAGGCCGGAGCGCGGGCGTAGCAGGAACGTGGCCGCCCCGGCGGCGGCGACCGCCACCACGATCGCCAGCGGCAGTCGCGAACGCCCAGCACTCCTCATTTCCCCGACACTGTAGAAGGCACCACGATGCGCATCGCCCTGCTGTCAGACGTGCACGGCAACCTGCCGGCCTTCGAGGCCGTGCTGGCCGACGTCGACGCCGACGCTGCCGACCAGATCTGGTGCCTCGGCGATCTCGTCGGCTACGGGGCCCAGCCGGACGGCTGTGTCGAGCTCGCGCGCGAGCGCTGCGACCTGTGCCTGGCCGGCAACCACGACCTGGTCGTGACCGGCGACATCGACATCGCCGACTTCTCCTCGAGCGCCGCGGCAGCGGCCCGCTGGACGCGGGAGACCATCGGCGAGCACGCGCTCGCGTTCCTGCGCGGCCTCGAGCCGGCCGACCAGGACCGCGAGATCGGCCTCTACCACGCCTCGCCGCGCGACCCCGTCTGGGAGTACGTGCTCTCCTCCTGGCAGGCCGACGAGTGCATGGACCTGATGGAGCCGCGCGTGGGCGCGGTCGGCCACTCGCACGTGGCGTTGTGGTTCTGCCGCACCGCCGAGGGACAGGTGGAGGGAACGCTCGCGAAGGGGGGGCTGGAGCGCGATCTGAGCGAGGGCGAGTGGCTCGTGAACCCCGGCGGCGTCGGCCAGCCGCGCGACGGTGACCCACGCGCCGCGTGGCTCCTGCTAGACACAGAGGAGTGGAAAGCCCACTGGCGGCGCGTCGAATACCCGATCGACGAGGCGGCCCGGGCGATCGAGCAAGCGGGCCTGCCACAGGCGCTCGCCGACCGGCTCTACAGCGGACAGTGAGACCTCGCGCGACAACCACCCTGATCCTCGCCCTGGCCGCCGGCCTCGCGGCCGGCTGCGGCGACGACGAGGAGAGCGGCGAGCCGATCCCCGCCGACCAGGCCGCGGCTCTGCAGCGCCAGCTCGAGTCGATCGAGAACCGCTTCCAGTTCGGCGGCGACGCCTGCGCCGACATCACCGGCAACGCCGACCCGAACACGACCGCGGTGAGGTCCGTGCTGGACTCGCTCCCGCAGGACGTGGACCCCGACGTGCGCGACGCGCTCGAGCAGAGCTTCGACCGGCTCTTCGAGCTCGTGCAGGAGCAGTGCGACACGGAGAAGGGCCAGGAGGAGGAGCCGGCCCCGGTGGACACCGGCCCGACGATCCCGCCTCCCGCGGAAGAGGAGGAGGACGGCGACGAGGAGACGGAAGAGGGGCCGACGACTCCTCCCGAGGAGGGTCCCACCGGAACCACGCCGCCGGAGGAAATGCCGCCCGAGACCCCGCCGGGTCAGGACGGGAGCGTGCCGCCCGGTCAGGGCGGCTCCGGCAACGGGAATTCGGGCGAGGGCGGCAGCGGGAGCGCCGGGCAGGGCGGCGGCGGCGGGGCGATCGTGCCCGGGGACGCCGTCCCGTGAGCCCGCCCCAGACAGTGGCCGGCCGCTACCGGATCGAGGGCCGCCTCGGCGCGGGCGGCATGTCCACCGTGTTCCGGGCCACAGACTCGGTGCTGGAACGCTCCGTGGCCGTGAAGCTGCTGGCCGAGCACCTGGCCGAGGACGAGGCCTTCGTGGCCCGCTTCCGCCGCGAGGCGCTGTCGGCAGCGCGCCTCCAGCACCCGAACGTCGTACAGGTGTTCGACTCCGGGCAGGACCCGGACAGCGGGCGTCACTACATCGTCAT
>JBKGUS010000029.1:0-4823 GCA_046462295.1 Thermoleophilaceae bacterium
CGGCCGCGCTCGAGAAGGCGGACTTCGGCGACGAGCGATTCGACAAGGTCTTCGCCTTCAACGTCGCGCCCTTCTGGCATCAGTCGAAGGAGGCGCTGGGGATCGTCCGGCGGCATCTCGCCCCAGATGGCGCGTTCTATCTCTTCTGGGACGCTCGCCACACGCAGCCCGGGCGAGCTCGCGACCTGGCGGACCAGCTGAGCGAGAGGATCCGGCTGGCCGAGTTCTCCGTCAACCAAGTGCTGGTCAAGGACCTGCGCCCGGTTCCCGCGGTTTGCGCGATCGGACGGCCCTGAGCGCGCTGCTATGGCCACACGGGTCGAGAGTTAGGAGTTCGCGGCAGTCCTTCGTTTCGACCAGCGGGGGCGCGTACCCGGCCTCATGACGACGGTTAGGGCGAACGGCGTCACGCTCGGCGTGGAGCACTTCGGCGATGCGGCGGCGCCGCTTGTTCTGCTCGCGGGCGGCACGACCATGCTCTCCTGGCCCGACGCGCTCTGCGTGGCGCTCGCCCGAGGCGGGCGCCACGTTGTGCGGTACGACCTGCGCGACTGCGGTACGTCGACCACCGTCAATCCCAAGGCTCCGGCGTACAAGCTGCGCGATCTTGCAGCCGACGCCGCAGCGCTCGCGCGCGAACTCGACGACCGGCCGGCGCACCTGGCGGGCATCGGCGTCGGCGGGATGGTCGCCCAGGTCGCCGCGCTCGACCACCCGGACGCGTTCTCGGTGCTCACCCTCGCCGGAACGCGGCCCGTCGCTCCAGGCCGGCTCGACGACGACCTTCCCGACCATGACGCGGCGACGATGGCCCGGCTGTTCTCGCGCTCGATGCCCGACTGGTCCGACCGCGCTGCCGTGGCGGAGTTCGCCGCCGGACGCGCGGAGATCCTCGGCGATAACCCCGCCGCCGCGCGCACGACCGCCGAGCGCATCTGGGACCGCACGCCCGGCACGGAGCCCGCGGTGCAGATGGCCAACCAGCTGAACATGGTGTTCGCCAAGCTCGACTGCAAGCCGCGCTGGCGCGAGCGCCTGCCCGAGCTCGCGATGCCGGCGCTCGTGGTGCACGGTCGCCGCGACCCGTTCTTCCCAGTCGGCAACGGCGAAGCACTCGCGCGCGAGATCCCCGGTGCGCGGCTGCTCGTGCTCGAACGGGCCGCGACCGCGATCCCCGATGCGCTCGCCGGTGAGGTCGCGGCAGCGATGCTTGCGCTGTAGGCGCTCACGGTCCCGGTGCCAACAGCCGGAGGCCGCCACAGGAGAGCTGTACTCATATGAGGCAACAAAGAAAGGAGCCATCATGGAGTCCAGCGGTCGCAACCCGTGGCAGCCGTGGCCCGCCTGAGCATCATCGTCCTGCACGCCTACCCGCAGCTGCAACTCGAACGACGGTCGATCATGGTCAGGCTGGCGCCCATGTAGCGGGAGAGGTCGAAGGTGGAGATGCCGGCACGGAGCGCGAAGGTCGCGAAGGTGTGCCGGAGATCGTAGATCCTGCGCAGTGGCTCGATCGCGGCCGCGATCTGCGCGGGCTTCCACTCCCGTTTGCGGAAGTTGTGCAGGTCGAGGTAGCCACGCCGCTCGGCGGGGAAGACAAGTGCGCTGTGCCGACTCGATGGTTGCTGCTCGATTGCTTCGAGCGCAATCTTCTGCAGCGGCACCGCTCGGCGGCTCGCCTCCGTCTTCGGGCACTTCAACCGACCCTTCGTGAACGAGCGGTGCACGTAGACGACGCGCGCCTCCAGGTCGACGTCGCGCCGCTCGAGCGCGAGCCATTCGGCCGGACGAAGCCCAGTGGCAGCCGCGAAGATCACCATCGGCCTGTAGCGGGGCGAGAGGTTCGCGGCGACGGCGTCGAGTTCGGCCCAAGACTCGAACGGGCGCTGCTCCCTGCGCCGCGGCGAGGGGTTGTCGACGCCGAGCTTCGCCGGGTTGACCTCGATCATCCCCCAGACCACCGCCCGCGCGAGCACGTGGCGAAGCGCCTGCGTCGCGTCGAAGCGGTAGCCGGGCGACAGGGCGATCCGCCAGGCGCCGACCTCCTCTGAGCGGAGTTCCCCGACCGGTCGATCGCCGAAGGCCGCAACCGCCTTACCGAGCAGCCAGCGCAACTTCTCGATCGTCACCTGCTCAACGTCATGCTGCGCGAGGTACACCTCCACGAGTTCGGCGAGGGTCAGCGATCTCGAAACGCGCCGCTCTCGCCGCAGCCGCTCGAGCTCCCGCTCCAAAGCCTCCGCCGCGTCCCGCTCCGAGGCGTACCCGCCACGTTGCACCCGCTTCGCGTCTCGGCCGCCCACGCGGTAGCGGTACGCCCACAGCGGCTCTCCGCTCCGCCCAACTCTCTTCAGGCGGACCAGCTGGCCCTGTTGCGACATCACCAATCACCCCTTTCTGCTCCGAAGCATCAGGTGATCGTGATGTCGTGCTTCTCCCTGGCCAACCGATCCGAGGAAGCGCGGCCACGCGGTTCGAGCGAGCAGCGGGCGCCATGTGGTGAGGAAGGCATCACCGTGGGCGCCGACTGGGGCGCGAGCGCCTGTCTCCGCTGGTTGCGCCGAGCGCGCCGAGCACCGTCGTCACGAGCGCAGACTCGATCTCCTTCACAGGGAGCCGGTTGGACTGCGCTTCGGCGCTGGCGGCATGGATGAGTGCGAGCAGCATCGAGAGATGCCACGCCGCGGGCACGTCTGATCGAAATGTGCCGGCGCGCTGGCCGCGTTCGATCAGCGGCCGGAGGAGTGCGAGGACGGGGCGGTGGCGGCGGCGAAGCTCCGCCTGTGGCAGCTGCGTGTTGATGCCGACGAGCGCGTGGAAGCGCCCGAGCTCGCGCCAAGCGACCGCGAGCACCCGTTCCAGGGCCTCGGCGGGGTCGCCCCGGTCGGGCTCGGCGGCCGCCATCGTTTGAGTCACCTCGGCAATGGCGCGTTCGGTGACGGCCTCGAGGAGCGACTCGCGCGTCGGGTAGTGCACGTAGATCGTTGCGCGCACGAGGCCGGCGCGGCGAGCGATCTCGGCCATGCTGGCCTGCGGATCGCTCGCCAGCGCGTCGACGGCGGCGTCCAGGATCCGCGCCACGCTTCGCTCGGCGTCGGCGCGCCGGCGCCGTTTGCCCTGGGCGGAGGCGTTGCGGGTTGAGTGGCTCGGCGGCATTGCTCAGTGGATCGGCATCGAAGCGGGCGCGAGTCGCAACCTTGGCAGGAAGCTGCTCGCCGAGGGCAGAACGAGCAGCGCGATCAGGCTCCCGACACCGGCGAGGGTGCCGGCGGCGAGAAAGGCGTCTGCGATCCCGCTCGCGCCGATCGGACTCGACCCGGTTCCGGCTGCCGCGGTGGCGATCGAGACGAGAACGGCAACACCGAACGAGCCGCCGACCTCGTGCCCGGTCGTGTTGAGACCCGAGAGCATTCCGGTCTCTTCGTCGCGCGCGCCGGTGAGGACGGAGACGGCGACACCCACCAGGACGACCCCGAGGCCGAGGCCGGCGATAAGCATGCCGGGCAGCAGGCTGCTCACGTAGCCGCTGTCGGGATCGACGCCGGCGAGCAGCACCATGCCGCCGGCGGTGGCGGCGAACCCGCCGGCCATCGGGACACGCACACCGAACCGGCTCACGAGCTGGCTGCCGAGGTGGGCACCCACCCCCGCCGCGACGGCGACCGGCAAGAACGCCAGCCCTGTCTCCAGCGGACCGGTGCCGAGCACGTTCTGCAGGTAGAGCGAGGAGAGCAGGAACATCCCGAACAAGACGGCGGATCCAACCAGCATCAGCAGGAAGCCGCCGCCCACGGCGCGGTCGGCGAGCCGCTGGACGCGAAGCAGCGGCTGCTTCGTCCCGCGTTCCAATCCGGCGAACGCGACCAGCCCGGCGAGCCCGATCAGGCCGAGGCCGAGCGTCTGCGCCGACGTCCAACCCGCGCTGCCGGCCTGCGAGACGGCATACAGGACCGCCGCCAGGCTGAAGGTGGCGAGCGCCGCACCGCGGAGGTCGAGACCGCGCCACCTCGGCCTCGCCGGATCCGCAGGGACGACCTTGGTCGAGGCGACGCCGAGCGCCACGCCGACGGGGAGGTTGATGTAGAAGATCGCCCGCCAGTCGGCCACTTCGGTTAGGACGCCGCCCAGGAGGACGCCGATCGCGGCGCCGGCTCCGCCGACGGCCCCCCAGGCGCCGAGCGCCTTGGCGCGCTCCTTGCCCTGGAAGGCGGTGGTGATGATCGAGAGTGCGGCGGGCGAGAGCATCGCGGCACCCAGGCCCTGACCCGCACGCGCTGCGAACAGCCCGCCGGCGCTCACCGCCAGGGCGGAGGCGAGCGACGACACGGTGAACACGCTCAGGCCGGCCAGGAACATCCGCCGGCGGCCGAGCAGGTCGGCGGCACGTCCTCCGAGCAGGAGCAGGCTGCCGAAGATCAGCGAGTAGCTCGTGATCGTCCAACCGATGTCGCCGCCGCCGATGCTGAGGTCGCCGGCCAGGTCGGGAAGCGCGACGTTCACTGCGGAAATGTCGAGGATCACCATCAACTGCGCGACCAGCAGAACTCCGAGCAGCCCTCGGCGGGCCGTGGCGGCGCTGGCGCTGGCCGGGTGACGGGAAGGGCTCGGACGGTGGAGGCGCATGTCAGTTCTCCGATCTAATTTGGACATCTATGTCTGAGTTAGTAAATCAGACGTCGGTGAACTGCGTCAAGGCGAAGCGTTCCGGCGTTACCGGGCGACCTCGGCGAGCGTGAGCCTCCGCGCGACTCCGTCCCGTCGCCGCAGCTTCTCGAGCTCCCGCCCCAACGCCGCCCTTGCGTCGTGTTTGCTGGCGAAGCCGC
>JBKGUS010000030.1:0-5975 GCA_046462295.1 Thermoleophilaceae bacterium
CACGCGCGGGCGCTTGAGCGGGCGGGCGTGCTCGAGGAGGACGAGCTGTCGGAGCTCGTCGCCGGCCTCGAGCGGGTGGCCGGCGAGCTGGAGGGCGGCGAGTTCCCGTTCTCCGAGGACGACGAGGACATCCACATGGCGATCGAGCGGCGCCTGACCGAGATCGTCGGGCCGGCAGGCGGCCGGCTCCACACGGCCCGCTCGCGCAACGACCAGGTGGCCACCGACGTCGCCATGCTCGTGCGGGCCCACAGCTTGGAGGCGCGCGCGCTGCTGCACGCGCTGATGACCACGCTCGTCGAGCTCGCCGAGCGCCACCTCGACTGGCCGCTGCCCGGCTACACGCACATGCAGCGCGCCCAGCCGGTCTACCTCTCGCACCACCTGCTGGCCTGGTTCTGGAAGTTCCGGCGCGACTCGCAGCGCTTCAACTTCTGCATGACCGCCACCGACGAGCTGCCGCTCGGGGCCGGCGCGCTGGCCGGGGTGAACTTCGACACCAGCCGCATGTTCGTCGCCGAGGAGCTCGGGTTCCGGGGGATCGCGGAGAACTCGCTCGACGCCGTCTCGAACCGCGACTTCGTGCTCGACTACCTGAGCGCCGCCGCCACCTGCGCCGGGCACCTGTCACAGCTGGGCGGGGAGATCGTGCTGTGGTCCACGTCCGAGTTCGGCTTCTGCCGAGTGGGCGACGCCTTCGCCTCGGGCTCCAGCCTGATGCCCCAGAAGAAGAACCCGGACGCGGCCGAGCTCCTGCGGGCGAAGGCGCCGCGCATCGTGGGCCGGCTGGCGGGGCTGCACGGAGTGCTCCACGGCCTGCCGCTCACATACAACAAGGACCTCCAGGAGGACAAGGAGCCGCTGTTCGACGCGATCGACACGCTCGAGCTCTGCCTGCGCGTGGCGCGCGAGCTACTCATGGGGATCGAGTTCGACCGGGAGCGGATGGCGGCGGCCGCCTCCGACGAGTCGATCGCCGCCACGGACGTGGCCGACCTGCTCGTGCGCCAGGGGGTGCCGTTCCGTGAGGCGCACGGGATCGTGGCCGGCGTGGTCCGGGCCGCGGAGGAGCGCGGCAAGGCGCTGTCCGAGCTCAGCGACGACGACTTGCGCGAGCTGGCGCCGGCGCTCCCGCCACAACGGTTCCGCGGCCTGCTCGAGCAGAGCTCGTGGCTGGAGTCGAAGGTGTCGGAGGGCGGGACGTCACTGGCGCGGGTAAAGGATCAGCTCACCTCGGCTCGCGATGTCCTGGGCGAGGCATGAGGCTCGGCCGGTCCTTCTACGACCGCTCGGTGCACGACGTGGCGCGCGACCTGGTCGGCTGCGTGGTCCGCCACGGGGAGACGGCGGGGCGCATCGCGGAGACTGAGAGCTACCACATGGAGGAGCCCGCCTGCCACGCCTACGCGGGGGTCACGGCGCGCACGCGGACGCTGTTCGGGCCGCCCGGCCACGCCTACGTGTACTTCTCCTACGGGATCCACTCGCTGCTGAACGCGGTGTCGGAGGGCGAGGGCGTTGGCGCGGCGGTGCTGATCCGGGCGCTGGAGCCGGTCGATGGGATCGAGACGATGGCGGCGCGGCGCGGGCCGGTACGCGACGAGGAGCTCTGCAACGGGCCCGGCAAGCTCACGCAGGCGCTCGGGATCGGGCTGTCGCTGAACGGAACGTCGCTGGTTGACGGCCCGATCGAGATCCTGCGCCGCGAGCCCGGGGCCCGGGAGCCACGGATCGTCATGGCGGAGCGGATCGGGATAACGAAGGCCGCGGACCTGCCCTGGCGCTTCTGCGACGCGGACAGCAGGCACGTGTCGCGGCCCTGGCCGGCGGCGATGCGGGCGCGGCGGGCGGCCTAGGGGGTCCCGGCCGGCGGCTCCGCGGCAGCGCGGCGCAGCCGCCCCGGGCGCGTCCCTACTGGCCGCCCTCGGGCGTCACGCCCCCGCCGGTGTCCTCCGGCGGCACGGGCGTCTCCGGCACAGGCGCGGGCTCCACCGGCGCGGCCTCCTCCGGCGGCGGCTCCTCCGGCGGCGGCGCGGGTGCCGCCTCCTCCTCGACCGGGGCCTCCGCCTCGGGCGCCACCGGCTCGG
Source organism: Thermoleophilaceae bacterium (assembly GCA_046462295.1). Taxonomy (GTDB): domain Bacteria; phylum Actinomycetota; class Thermoleophilia; order Solirubrobacterales; family Thermoleophilaceae; genus JACVRW01. Next base: position 2,088 of record JBKGUS010000030.1, read on the forward strand.
CCGGCACCGCCTCCTCCTCGACGGGCGGCGCGCTGTAGGTCTCGGGAGTCGGGATCAGCTCGCTCTCGTCCTCCTCCTTCGGCCCGAGCCCGCGCGCGTCGCGGAGCTCGAGCCAGGTGGCCATGAAGTCGCTGAAGATCACCGCCGGATAGGTGCCGCCCGCCACCGGGCCGCCGGCGTACTCGTATTCCATCGGCTGCAGCTTGTCGGCGTAGCCGACCCAGATCGCCACGGTGAGCTGCTCGTTCCCGCCCACGAACCAGGCGTCGCCGTAGTTCTCGGTGGTGCCGGTCTTGCCCCAGATGAACTCGTCGCCCACCTGGGCCGCCTCCCCGGTCCCGGCCGTCACGACCAGCGAGAGCATGTCCTTCGCCACCTGCCCGACCTTCTTCGGGAAGACCCGCTTCTCGACCGGCTCGTTCATCTTCGTGCCGTTCGGGCCCTGGACCTCGCGGATCGCCACCGGGCCGGCCTTGCCAGGCGACAGCGTCCCGGACACCTTGGTGCCCCCGTTGGCGAGCGTCGAGTACGCGTACGCCATCTCGAGCGGCGTCACCCCTTCCTCCAGCCCGCCCAGCAGCATGGCGGGGTTGGTGGAGAGGTCGGTCCGGATGCCCATGCGACGCGCGATCCGGGCCACCCGCTTCGGCTTGACCTTCATCCCCAGCTCGGCGAACACCGAGTTGTCCGAGGTGGCCGTGGCCGACCACAGCGAGGCCGTCCCCAGATACGAGTCCTCGTAGTTCGCGACCTTGAAGATCTCGGGCCCCTTCTGCCCCTTGAAGGGCAGCTCCTTCGGCATCGAGGCCCAGGAGCTGTTCGGGTCGATGCCGTCCGCGAGCGCCCGCACGAGGATGAAGGGCTTGAAGGCCGAGCCGGGCTGGCGGTGGCCGTTCGTGGCGAGGTTGAAGGGGCGGGCGTCGAAGTCCGTGCCGCCCACCATCGCCTTGACCGCGCCGGTCTTGTTCTCGATCGCGACGAGCGACGCGCTCGGGCCCACGCCCGCGAGGCGACCGGCGATGGCGTTCTCGGCGGCGTCCTGCAGGTCGGGATCGATCGTGGTCTTCACCTTCAGCCCGCCGCCGAACACCACGCCGGGGCTGTAGAGGTCGAGCAGGTGCTCGGTCATCCAGCTCGTGAAGTAGGGCTCGTCGGAGTCGGCGTCGGGCGGGTCGACCTCGTCCTCGTCAGGTATCGGAGTGCGGAGCGCCTCCTCGTACTGCGCCTGGGTGATCATCTCCTGCTCGAGCATGCGCGCCAGCACCAGGTTGCGGCGCTCGCCGGCCGCCTGCGGGTTCTCGATCGGGTCGTAGAGCGAGGGCGAGGCGATCATCCCCGCCAGGAGCGCCCCCTCCGCCGGCGTCACCCGGCTCGACTCGCGCCGGTCGGGGTCGGGCGGCGGCTCGAGCGTGTCGTCCTGGTAGATCACCCCCGCGGTGTCCCCGGCGCCTTCGAGCTCCTCCGGCTCGTCGCCCTCGCCGAAATAGGTGCGCACGGCCGCCTCGACCCCGTACGCGCCGTTCCCGAAGTAGACCGTGTTGAGGTACTGGGTAAGGATCTTCTCCTTCGACCACTTGCGCTCCAGGTGGTAGGCGAGCGCCGACTCGCGCAGCTTCTGGAACACCGAGCGGTTGCCCTGGGCGGCCAGCGCGTTCTTCACGAACTGCTGCGTGATCGTGGAACCGCCCTGGGCGGCGCTGCGGCGCAGGATGTCCTGCCAGAGCGCGCGGGCGATGCCGGTGTAGTCCACGCCCTCGTGGCTGTAGAAGCGGCGGTCCTCGATCGCGATCACCGCGTTCTTGATGTGCGGTGAGATCTCACCCTCGCTGACGAGGATGCGGTTCAGGTTCCCGGTGAGCTTCGCGATGCGGGTGCACTTCTCCGGGAAGTCCTTGCAGTCGTCCGCGTAGAGGATCGAGTTCTCGGCGGCCCGGAACTCGGCCTGGTTCTCGAGCGAGGGGAGGTCGCGCGCGACCGCCATCAGCATCCCGAACAGCGTGGAGACGAGCGCCAGGGCGGTCAGGCCGAGCAGCACGAACGCGAGCCGCAGCTTCTTCAGCTTGGGCTTCGTCCGCCGCGGGGGCGGCGGCGGAGGCGGGGTCTCCTGCAGGCGCACGAATCGCGGCCCGCGCGCGGAAGGGGAATGGGTGATGGGCGTAGGCGGCTCCTGCATGCTTTTGAGCGCCCCGGGGTGAGGGGGTTGACCACTTTCGGCGGCCACTATCGGCGGCGTCTTGGCGCCCTCCCAAGCGGCATCGAGCCGGGCGCCCAGCGAGGGCGGCAGTCTAGCATTGGCCCCATGACGGACTCCCCGGCCGAGGCGGCCCGGTTCCTCACCCGCAACGCCGTGGACGTCCTGCCGGAGGGAGAGCTCGAGCGCCAGCTGGGTCTCGGCCGGCCGCTGCGCGTGAAGCTGGGCGTGGATCCCACGACGCCCGACATCCACCTGGGCCACACCGTCGTCCTGCGCAAGCTGCGCGAGTTCCAGGATCTCGGCCACACCGTCGTGCTCATCATCGGCGACTACACGGGACGGGTGGGCGACCCGAGCGGCCGCTCGGCGACACGGCCATTCGTCGAGGCCGAGGAGATCGACCGCAACGCCGAGACCTACCAGGAGCAGGCCTTCAAGGTGCTCGACCGCGCGCGCACCGAGGTGCGGCGGAACGGCGAATGGCTCGACATGTCGATGGAGGACCTCTTCCGCCTCACCCGCACGTCGACGGTGGCGCAGCTGCTGGAGCGCGACGACTTCGCAAAGCGCTACGCCGCGGGCGACGCGATCACGATTCTCGAGCTGCTCTACCCGCTGCTGCAGGGGTACGACTCGGTTGCGATCGACTCCGACGTCGAGCTGGGTGGCAGCGACCAGAAGTTCAACGTCCTCCTCGCGCGCGAGACACAGCGCGCCTACGGGAAGCCGCCCCAATCGATCCTGACGATGCCGATCCTGCCGGGGATCGACGGCGTGCAGAAGATGTCGAAGTCGCTCGGCAACTACGTGGCCGTGGACGACCCGCCCGGGGAGATCTACGGAAAGCTGATGCGGGTCCCGGACGCCGCCATGCCGCTCTACAGGTCGCTCCTGCTCGACTCGCCGCCCGACGCGGGACTGCCGCCGCGCGACCAGAAGCGGGCCATGGCGCACGCCCTGACGGCGCGCTTCCACGGCCCGGAGGCTGCCGAGGCGGCCCAGGAGCACTTCGACACGCTCCATGTGCGGCGCGAGCTGCCCGACGAGATCGAGGAGTACGCCTTCCCAAACGGCGGCGAGGCGGTGCACCTGCCCGCTTTGCTCGCCGAGGCCTTCGGCGTGTCGCGCTCCGAGGCGCGCCGGCTGCTGACGCAGGCGGGCGTTAAGCTGGACGGGGAGCCGCTCGACGGCTCCGAGCTCGAGCTGCCGCCCGAGCGCCTCGACGGGGCGGTAATCCAGCTCGGAAAGCGCCGCTTCAAGCGGCTTCGGCGTCTCGCCTAGCGGTGCTACACTCATTGGTCGCGCCTCTGTGCGCCGGTGGTGTCCCCACCCCTGAGGACGCACGGTCTTTGAAAACTCAGCAGTGCACGCGACCTTCTAGGTCGCCCAGGTTCGACCCCTGCCGTCCTCGCGACGGTGGGGCCTGAACAAGACCCGTCGAGTCCAGCCTTTCGCAAGTGTGCGCGAGGGCATAAACGACTTGACAACTCTCTGATCTGACAGTGGACCAGTCGGTGGCTTCGGCCGCCGGCGTTGATACCACGCCAGACTTTCACGGAGAGTTTGATCCTGGCTCAGGACGAACGCTGGCGGCGTGCTTAACACATGCAAGTGGAGCGACGAACCAGGCTTCGGCCTGGGGCAGAGCCGCGAACGGGTGAGTAACACGTGGGTAACCTGCCTCGATGACCGGG
>JBKGUS010000031.1:0-4344 GCA_046462295.1 Thermoleophilaceae bacterium
AGGTAGTCGCTGATGGCGACCGCGCCGATCGCCATCACGATCAGGTAGTCGAGCACGATCGCCCAGCCGGCCACGAAGCTCCAGAGCTCGTCGAAGGCGTAGCGGGCGAAGCTGGACGCCCCGCCCCGCTCGATGTGGACCGAGCTGCCCTCCACGTAGGTGGCGATCGTGAGGACGAAGAGGACGCCCGCAGCGAAGAAGGCGACCGGGGTCAGCCCGAGCGCGTCGCCCGCCACCACCCCGAGCACCATGACCAGCGCGGAGACGACCGCGCTCAGCATGATCGCGAACAGCGCCGGCTCGCCCAGCCCCCGCGCGATGCGGGCGCCGGCTCGGACCGAGCCGCGCCGAATCTGCGAGCGAGCCCGCCCGGCTACAGGCGGCCGCCCGGTTCGCCCGTCGGGGCTCACCGGTCGCCGCCGCGACGACCCGCGCCGCGTGCGAGCCAGAGCCGCCCCGCACCGAGCAGGGCGAGGAGCGTGCCGAGCACGACGCCGAGCGCGAGCGCGCCGCCGCCGCGGGCCAGGGCGGAAGTCACCATCGCCACACCGAGCACGAGCAGCACCGCGCTCAGCAAGCGGGTCGACGCGAGGTACGCGCGCTGCACGAGCTAATCGTAGTCCCGCCTCAGGCGGCCTTCCTGCGCTCCTCGACGCCACGCGAGGAGTCGATGATCACGCGGCAGGGACGCTCGGCCAGGACCGTCTCGAGCGTCTTCCCGAACAGCGACGCCCCCGCCCGCCGCGGTGGCAGCGACATCACGACCGCGCGCGCCCGGATCTCGCGTGCCTCCTCCACGATCCGCCGTCCGGCCTGGCCCGGGCGCACCTTCTCCCAGTGACCGGTCACCCGCCGCCCACCGCGCACGCGGGCGCGGTCGACCAGGGTGGCGGCGCGCGACTCCTGCTCGGGCATGGCGGCGTCGATCGGCGAGTTGGGCGGCACGGTGATCGTCACGAGCACGTGGATGCCGCGCCGGCGCCGGGCGGCCAGGCCGACCGCGGTGTCGACCGCCTCGCTCGAGAAGTGCCCGTCCTCGAACGCCACCAGCACCGACTCGTACTCCACCTCTCGCTCCACCACGGGCTGCGGAAGCACGATCTTGTGGGTCTCGGTAAGCGACAGCTGCTGACGGCGCCGGTAGATGACGTAGGTGACCAGCCCGATCGCCATCCACACGGCGCCTGCGATCAGCGTCTCGAGGTTCAGCGCGGTGACGGCAAGCCAAGCGAGGAAGGTGCCGATCCCGCCCACCACCGCGAACAGCGGGAGCTCGCGACCGCGGATTCGCAGGATGCCCGGGCCCCGATAGGGCCGTTCCCGCTCCGGCTCCTTCAGGCGAAGCGCTATCACCGCCAGGTGGGCGATCGTGAACGAGAGCATCGCCCCGAAGGCGTAGATCGTGCCCAGGAACTCCTCCTGTCCCGGCAGCAGCGTGAGGCAGGCGACGAACCCGAACACCACGATCGCCACGTACGGAGTGCGGAAGCGGGGGTGCAGCGCCCGCACCCGCTCCGGCAACTGGCGGTACTGACCCATGGAATAGGTGAGTCGGGAAACGCCGATGAGGGCGGCGTTGGTGGCGATGAACAGGATCGTCGCCGCGAGCACACCGACATAGATCTCCGCGGCGCCCTGGAGTGCGCCCAGCTCCATGTTCTTCACGATGCCGAGCACCGGGTCGCCCGCGAACCCGCCCTCCTCCTCGGTCAAGCCGAGCAACGTCTCTCCGTTCTCGACCGGCATCGCCGACAACGCGACGGACGGCAGCGCGGCATAGACCGCGATCACCGCCACCTGGACGCCACGCATGGCACGCGGGATCGTGGTTCCGTAGTCGCGCGCCTCCTCCGCCATGTTGGAGATCGTCTCGATCCCCGTGAAGGCGATCATGCCGATCGGGATGGCGATCAGGAAGTCGGTGACCGTCGGAGAGGTGCCGAAGTCGATGTTGTCGACGAGGGTCTCGGGCGACAACACCAGCACGATGCCGACGATGACCAGGATCAGCTGCGTGACCAGGTCGACGACCGCCAGGAAGATGTTCAGGCCGGCCGCTTCCTTGATCCCGATCACGTTGAGCGCCCCGAGCACGACGATCACGGCCACCCCCGCCAGGATGTCCGCCGGTGAGCTGCGAAGCGGCTCCCAGAAGACGCCCAGATAGTGCGGCAGGAAGAACGCCGAGATGGCGATCGTGATGATGTAGTTGAGCATCTGGCCCCAGGCGGCGAAGAAGGACCAGAACTCGTTGAACGCGCGTCGCGCGAACGACGAGGACCCACCGGCCTCGGGATACATCGTCGTGGCCTCGGTGTATGTCGCGGCCGTGCAGACGAAGATCACGCCGGCCACCACGAAGACGAGCGGGGTCATCCCGAGCGCGAAGACGGCCACCAGGCCCAGCGCGTAGTAGACCGTGCTGCCGACGTTCCCGTAGGCAGTGCTGAACAGGGCGCTGGTTCCGAGGACCCTCTCGAGTCCTTGTCCCTTCGGTCTCCGTTCAGCCATGAGGCGAGAAGCTAGCGCTCTGGCGCGCCCGAGCCGTCAGGCCAGGGTGCGGCGCCAGAAGGCGGGTGTGAGCAGCACGAGCACGGTAAACACCTCCAGTCGTCCGGCCAGCATGACAAGGGTGAGGATGGCTCGACCGCCCTCCGACACCGGCTGGAAGTTTGCGGCCGGACCGACTTCACCCAGACCCGGGCCGACGAGGTTGAGCGTGGCGCCGACGCTCGAGAACGCGGTGATGATGTCCAGGCCGGTCACGAGCATCGCCATCGTGGCAATGACCGTCACCGCGAAGTAGATGTAGAAGAAGCCGAGTACCCCGCGGCGGATGTCCTCCGAGTAGACCCGCCCGCGGGTACGCAGCACCTGCACCGCCCGGGGATGAAGCTGCCGCTGTACCTCCTGGCCGGCGGTCTTGCCGAGCAGCAGAACGCGGATCACCTTCAGCCCCCCCGCGGTCGACCCGGCGCAACCTCCGACGAACATCAGTAGGAGCAAATGCGAGCGGGCGTAGTCGTTGAACGTGTTGAAGTCCACGGTCGCATACCCGGTGTTCGTCATCACCGTCGTTACCGAGAACGCCGATTCGCGAAGGTTCAGCCAGAAACCGCCGGGCTGGTCGCCCAGCACGAGGCTCGTCGTGACGACGGCCGTGCTGCCGGCGAGGAACAGCAGGTATAGGCGGACCTCGGCGGCCTGCGGCCAGATGGACGGCCCGTGCAACGCCCGCCAGTAGAAGGCGAAGTTCACTCCGCTCGCGATCATGAAGAAGATGGCGACGAGCTCGATCGCGAGTGAGTCGAACGCCGCGATCGAGGCCGTCCTCGTTGACCGCAGCAACGTGGGTCCAGGCCATCGAGTCGACTTGCTCGATCGTCCGGCCTTCGGCTCGGCAGCCCGCTTCCACCTCGACCTCCAGTACCTCGGCGCCTCCCACCAGCAGGTGCATGGCTCGCACGTGCTCCCCCATCACGGCGCGCAGGATCGCCTCGGCGGTCACCAGCCGAGGCGAGAAGGCAGCGTCGATTCCGAGCGCGTCCACGAGCGGGACGAACTCCTCACGCGAAACGACCGCCACACTGAGGTCGGCCCCGACCTGCTTGGCGTGCAGGGCCGCCAGCAGGTTGGAACGGTCGTCGCCCGCGCTGGCCACGAAAGCGCCCGCCCGGTCGACCCCGTGGGCGACCAGGGCGTCCTTGCCGACGCCCTCCTCGTGCAGCACCGTCGCGGCCCCGAGCCGCTCCGCGACGTAGCGCGCGCGCTCGGCATCGCGCTCCATCACCGTGACACGGACGCCGCCGACGGCCTCGAGGTGCCGCGCCAGTGGCAGGCCGATCCGGCCCGCCCCGAAGATCACGACGTCACCGACGTCCGAGGTGCGACCCGCAACATAGGCGATCGTGGCTCGCATTTCGTCGCGCGCGGCGGCAACGAGAACGTGGTCACCTTTCTTCGGTCGATAGCCCGGCTCGGCCGCGAGGGTGCGGCCGTCGCGGATGATCCCGAAGATGGAATGCGGCCGCACCATGCCCCGTTCGCGCAGCGCGCGCCCGATCAGCGGCGACCTGTCCGTGAGGATCGACTCCGCCACCGTGACGCGTCCGTCGGCAAAGTGCTCCACGTGCACGGCGCCCGGCAGCAGCACCGCCTCCGCCAGATCCTCGCTGTCGCGCGCTCCGGGTGGATGACGAAGTCGATGCCGAGCACGTCACGCGAAAACGACTCGTCGCCGCCGAAGTAGTCGGAGTCGCGCACGCGGGCCACGGTGCGCCGAGCGCCGAGCTGGCGGGCGGCGAGCGCCGCGATCACGTTCGCCTCGTCGCTCTGGGTCACGGC
>JBKGUS010000032.1:0-11833 GCA_046462295.1 Thermoleophilaceae bacterium
CCCAGGCCCTCCAGAGTCCAATCGCCGCCACCATGGGCGACGACGATCACGAGCAGGTGGTGATTCGCCAGGACCCCGAGACCGGACTGCGGTTCATCGTCGCCGTGCACTCCACGGTGCTCGGTCCGTCGCTCGGCGGCATGCGCGTGAAGCGCTACCCGGGCGGGCTGCGCGAGGCGCTCGAGGACGTGATGGGGCTGGCGCGCACGATGACCCTGAAGGCCTCGGCCGCGGGCCTCGACCTGGGCGGCGGCAAGTCGGTGATGATCGACGACGGGCGCACCGAGATGCGCCGCGCCCGCCTCGAGGGCGCGGCCCGCACGATCGAGGCGCTGGATGGGGCCTACATCACCGCCGAGGACATCGGCACGACCTGCGCGGACATGGACTACGTGGCCCGCTTCACGCGCTTCTGCGTGGGCCGCTCGCGCGAGAACGGCGGCGGCGGCGACCCCTCCCCCGTCACGGCCGAGACCGTCTTCCAGGCGATCCGGCGCGGGCTCGAGGCGCACGACGGCTCGGGCGAGCTCGACGGCCGGCGCGTGGGCGTGGTCGGCCTGGGCAAGGTCGGCGGACGGCTCGCCGCCCGCTTGGCGGACGCTGGCGCCCGCGTGGTCGCGTGCGACCTCGACGAAGGGCGCTGCGAGCAGTTCGCCTCCGAGCGCAGCGCCGAGATCGCTCCGTCGGCCGAGGCCATCCTGGGGCTCGAGCTCGACGTGCTCGCCCCCTGCGCGGCCGGCGGCCTGATCGACGACGCGCTGGCCCGCTCGATCGACGTCGGGGTCGTGGCGGGCGCGGCCAACAACCCGCTCACGAACCGCAAGGTCGCGCGCACCCTGATGGAGCGCGGGATTCTCTATGTACCCGACTTCCTGGCCAACTGCGGGGGCCTCATCCACGTATCCGGCGAGTGGTACGGCGGCAAGGGCCCGAGCGAGGGCGAGCGGATCGCGCGCGCGATGGACCGGCTCGACCAGGCGATCGCCGTGGCGGCCGACGAGGGCTCCACTCCGCTCGAGGTGGCGGAGCGCCAGGCGCTCGAGCGGGTGGAGGCTGCAAGACGATGATCCCTGGTGCGACGGCGACGGCCCGGCCCTATAGTGGAGCCGGTTTGGAGCGCTCTTTCGAGCCCGTTGCCACGCGCCGGACTTTCGAGGAGGCCGTCGAGCAGATCGCCGAGAAGATCAAGGCCGGCGACCTGCACACGGGCGACCGCCTCCCGTCCGAGCGCGAGCTGGCCGCACAGATGCGGATCAGCCGCCCGACTCTGCGCGAGGCGATCAAGGTGCTGACCGAGGCGGGCGTGCTCGAGGTGCGCCGCGGGCAGTCCGGCGGGATCTTCGTGGCCTCCGAGCTGATCCCGCGCGAGCTGTTGCGAAGCCGCCAGGAGATCCGCTTCGGCGAGATCGCCGGCGTGCTCGAGGCGCGCCGCCTGCTGGAGCCGCGGGTTGCCCAGCTGGCCGCCGTGCACGCCACCGAGGACGACTTCGCCGCGATGGCGCAGACGATCGAGCGCCAGCGCGAGCTGGCAGCGAGCGACGACTTCCTGAGCCACGAGGACCTCTTCCTCCAGCTCGACCTGAAGTTCCACCTGGCGCTTGCGCGCGCCACTCGCAACGCCACGATCGTCGGCCTGATGCGCACCATGCTGCGCCAGCTCGAGATCGCCCGCGACATGGCGATGCACGCCCCGCTGGTGCCGGACTGGACGATCGACATCCACGAGCGCACCCTCGCCGCCGTGCGCGCCGCCGACTTCGCGCTGATCGACGAGGTCATGGACGAACACCTGGCCCAGCTCGAGCAGATCTGGGAGCGCGAGACGGGCCGCGGCCTGGTGCGCACGCTGCCGGACTTCCTGCAGCCGGTGGCGGAGCGCTCGCGGGCGCTGCGGACCGGCTAGCCCGTACCCTGCGCAGCCGGCCGAGCCGGCTGCTTCGGGCCTGGCTGCTGATCCTGTAGCGCGGCGAGGCCGCCGCGGAGGAAGGCGAGCAGGCTGTCGAGCGTCTCGACGGAGTGATGGCCGTCCTCGTCGGGCATGTCGTCGATCACCCCGATCGCGGCTGTGGCGGCCGCCGCGACGAGGCGAGGCCGCAGGTCCCCGGGCTCGTCCCCGAGGTCCTGGGCGACCCCCTCGGCGATCAGCTCGGCGAACTTGCCCATGAGGTGCTGGGAATGGGCGGCGAGCGACTCGTTCTCGCGCACGAGACGTTTGCGCAGCCGCTTCTCCTGCATGCTCTCGGCGCTCAGCTCCCCCTTCGCGTCCGCGATGCCGGCCCGCAGGGCGTCGATCGTGTTGGTGCCGGGCTCGCGGTCGCGCAGCCAGGACGCGACCATGGCGTGGCTCGCCTCGAAGTCGTAGAAGACGACGTCGTCCTTCGAGGGGAAGTACGAGAAGAAGGTCCGCGGCGCGATGTCGGCCGCTTCGGCGATATCGGCGATGGTCGTGCCATCGAAGCCGCGCTCGCCGAAGAGCTTGAACGCCGCCTCGACGATCGCCTCCCGCGTGCGCTGCTTCTTGCGTTCTCTCAGTCCGGGTGTGGCATCCATCGCCCCGCCGATGATACCCGAAGTACATGCACTTGAAGCAAACTTGCGCTCCACGTATTTCTGCTTTCTTCGCAACTTTGCACTCAGTGTGTTATTGTGATCGCCCATGACAATGCTTCTGGACCGAATCGCACGGAGCGCCTCGCGGAACTGGCGCCGTTCACTCGCAATCGCAGCAGTGGTCATGGTGGCCCTGGGCGCCCTCGCCGGCACGGTCGGCGGGCAGTTCACCGACGAATTCTCGGTCCCGGGGGCCGAGTCCCAGCGGGCGCTCGACCTGCTCGAGGAGCGCTTCCCGGCTGCCGCGAACGAGGGCGCGACAGTCGTCTTCCACGCGGACGAGGGCACCGTCCGCGACAGCGACCGCGCGCAGGCGATCGCCGATGCGAGGCGGGAGATCGCCGAGCTCCCTCAGGTGACCTCCGTCAGCGACCCGCTCGCACGCGGGAGCGGTCAGGTCTCCGATGACGGCAGCGTCGCCTTCGCCACCGTCCAGTACGACCGCCCCGCCTTCGAGGTGGAGCAGGAGGACGCTCAGCAGCTCGAGGAGGCCGCGCGGGTCGCCGCGGGCGACGGACTCGAGGTCGCGATGCGCGGCCCGGTGGTCGACGTCGCCGAGCAGCAGCTCGCGCCGATCGGCGAGCTGATCGGGATCGCGGTGGCCGTGATCGTCCTGACGCTCGTCTTCGGTTCCGTCGCGGCAATGCTCCTGACGCTGATCAGCGCGCTGATCGCGCTCGCCGGCGGGATGATGCTCCTGACGCTGGGCGCCGGCGTGACCGCGGTGCCGGAGGTGGCGCCCACCCTGGCGGTGATGCTGGGCCTCGGAGCCGGGATCGACTACGCGCTCCTGATCGTCGGCCGCTACCGCGAGCACCTGGCCGCAGGAGAGAGCGTTCCCGACGCCGCCGCTGCCGCGAGCCGGACCGCGGGCACATCGGTGCTCGCGGCTGGGGCGATCGTGGCCGTGGCCATCGCCGGGCTGCTGGCGACGGGGATCCCGTTCGTTGGCAGCATGGGCGTCGCCACCGCGGTGGTGGTCGCCTGCGTCGCGATCGGCGCGGTCACCCTGCTCCCGACATTGATGGGCGCGTTCGCCAAGCGGCTTCGCCCCCGGAGCGCCGAGCGGCTGGCGCCCTCGCCCATCCTCCGGCGCTGGGACGAGCGGATCACCCGCCGCCCGTGGGTGGCGGTGGCCGCCGGCGTGGTAGTGCTGCTCGTCCTCGCGGCTCCGTTCACCGACATGCGACTGGGTCAGCCCGACGACGGCAACGACCGGCGCGACAGCCAGACGCGCGTGGCCTACGACACGCTCGCCGAGGGATTCGGGCCCGGCTTCAACGGCACCCTGCTGCTTGCGAGCTCGCTCCCCGAGGGCCGCGACTCCGGGCCCGCGCTGGACCGGCTTGCGGCGGCGGTCGAGGGCACCGAGGGCGTGGCGGCGGTCTCGAATCCGACACCGAGCCCCCGCGGCGACGCCGCGACGATCACGGTCACCCCGGCGACCGCGCCGCAGGACGAGCGCACCTCGGAGCTGGTCGAGACGCTCCGCAGCGACGTGATTCCCGCGGCCACCGCGGGCAGCGGGGTCGAGGTCTACGTCGGCGGCAACACCGCGACCCAGGAGGACATGGCCGACAAGATCGCCGAGCGGCTCCCCGTCTTCATCGGCGCCGTGGTGATCCTCTCGGTCCTCTTCCTCATGGCGGTCTTCCGCTCGGTCCTGGTGCCGCTCGTGTCCGCCGCGTTCAACCTGCTGTCGATCGGAGCCGCCTACGGCGTCGTCGTCGCGATCTTCCAGTGGCAGTGGGGCTCAAGCCTGCTCGGGATCGACGGCGAGATGCCGATCGTCTCGTTCATCCCGTTGCTCATGTTCGCGATCCTGTTCGGCCTCAGCATGGACTACAACGTCTTCCTGCAGTCGCGGATCCGCGAGGAGTACATGAAGGGCGCGGGTCCGCGGGAGAGCGTGGTCGCGGGGCTTGCGAAGGTGAGCAAGATCATCCTTGCGGCAGGGGCGATCATGACCGCCGTCTTCCTGGGCTTCGCCACCGATCCCGACCCGATCGTGAAGATCTTCGGCATCGGGCTCGGCGCGGCGATCATGATCGACGTGCTGATCGTGCGGATGGTCGTCGCCCCGGCCGTCATGACGCTGCTGGGCGACCGGGCCTGGTGGTTCCCCGCCTGGCTCGATCGCCTGCTGCCGAGCATCGATCTCGAGGGCGGCGAGCAGACCGAGGAGCCCAGCGCACACGACCGTCGGCGAACGGCGCTTCCCCCCGGCCCGCCCGTTCCGGCAGACGCTCGTGAGGGCTAGGTCGCGAGCCCGCCGGCGCGCGGACCGCGGCGTGATCGCGGGCTACGTCCGCGAGCTTTCCGCGCGCCATGGGCGGGAGCCGGATGACGAGCGCCGTAACCGCAGGCCGCGTCCGGCGTATGCTTTGTTGACCGTTGGTCAGCAAGCACAGGAGACGCCATGAGCCACGACACACAGCGCAACGACGACGCACCCCGCGACAAGCAGTTCCTGGTCGCTCGGGCCGAGGGCCGGCTCCTCGAGTGGATCGCCCGCCGCCTGCCCGCGCGGGTCATGCCCGACCACATGACCGCGCTCGGCGTCCTGGCCGCGATCGGCATCGCCGGCGCCTATCTGGCGTCGAACGGCGACAAGGCGTGGCTCTGGGCGGCCTCGGCGCTGCTCGTGGTCCACTGGCTGGGCGACTCGCTCGACGGCACCCTCGCCCGCGTGCGCAAGATCGAGCGGCCCAAGTACGGCTACTACCTCGACCACCTCGTCGACGCCGTCGCCACTGCCCTGATCGGGCTCGGCCTCGGCCTCTCCCCCTGGATGCTGCTGTCGGTCGGCCTGCTGATCGTGATCGCCTACCTCGTGCTCTCGATCAACACCTACCTCGAGACGCACGCCTTCGGCGTCTTCACGCTCGGCTACGGGCGCCTCGGCCCCACCGAGGTGCGCCTTGTCCTGATCGCGCTCAACACGCTGATCGCGCTCGGCGTGGGCCTCGGCTTCGAGGTCGGCGGCCTCGGGCTCACAGTGCTCGACCTGATCGGCATCGGGATCGCCGCGGTCATGGCCCTCGGCCTGGCCGGACGGGCGGCGCGCAACCTGCGCCGCCTGGCCGAGCTCGAGCCGGCCGGGACGCCGCGTGGCGCCTAGCCGGTCAGCGCCTTCGCCACTACCCGCAGGTCCTCCGCGAACGCCTCGCGCTCCGTCAAGCGCGAGGCGTCGTCCTGCTGGCGCAGGATCGCCGAGGGGTGGATGGTGGCGGTGACGATCGGGGCGAGCTCCGAGTCGAGCAGCTCGCCGCGGTGCTTCGTGAGCCGGAAGGAGCTGCCCATCAGCGCCTTGGCCGCGGTCGCGCCGAGCAGCACGAGCGCCTCCGGCCCGACCACGCGCAGCTCCTCCTCGAGCCACGGGTTGCAGGCGTCGATCTCAAACCGCTTCGGGGTCTGGTGGATTCGGCGCCGGCCGCGCTCCTCGAACTTGAAGTGCTTGACGACGTTGGTCACGTAAGCCTCGTCGCGCGCGATGCCGGCTGCCTCGAGCCCCTTGTCGAGCTCCCGGCCCGCCGGCCCCACGAATGGCTTGCCGGCGAGGTCCTCCTTGTCGCCCGGCTGCTCGCCGACGAGCATCACGCGGGCCCGCTTCAGCCCCTCGCCGAAGACGGTCTGGGTGGCCCCACGCCAGAGGTGGCAGCCGCGGCAGCCCGCGGCGGCCTCGCGCAGCGAGTTGAGCGTGCGCTTCTCGGGGAGGAACGGAGTTGCGTCGTTCGGCTCCGACTGCTCGTCGATGAGGGACTGCTGCGCCATGGCTTTCCGCTACCCGGTGCGACGCGCCGGTACCGTCTCGCCCATGAGCGAGCTCGTCTGCCCGAAGTGTGAGAGCCCGATGCGCAGCTACGAGCGCAGCGGGGTGACCATCGACCAGTGCACCGGCTGCCGCGGCGTCTTCCTCGACCGGGGCGAGCTCGAGAGAATGGTGGACGCCGAGGGGAGCTTCTACGAGGAGCGCGGCTTCTCGCGAGAGGAGCCGGTGCGGCAGGAGCGCGACTTCCGCCAGGAGTACGGAGGCCACCGCAAGCCCTACAAGAAGCGCAAGAAGGAGTCCTTCCTGAGCGACTTCCTCGACTTCTGATGGCCGGCGCGCTGCTCGCAGTCGACGCGCCGTCAATGCTCTTCCGGGCGTTCTACGCGCTGCCGGAGTCGATCAAGGGCGGGGGCGACACGCCGATCAACGCATTGCTCGGCACCGCCAACCTGGTGCTGCGGGAGGTCGAGCAGCACGACCCGCGCGCCGTGGTGCTCTGCTTCGGGCCCGACGCGGCCGACTACCGCGTTGAGCTGTTCGACGGCTACCACGCCGACCGGCCCGAGGTGCCGGAGGGGCTCGTGCCCCAGTTCGCCGACGCGCGTGCCTTCTTCGAGGCGTTCGGCTGGGTGGTGCACGTGCACGACTCGCTCGAGGCGGACGACCTGCTCGGCTCCTACGCACGGCGCGAGGCGGAGAAGGGCGGCCGGGCGCTGGTCATGACGGGCGACCGCGACATGTACCAGTGCGCGACCGACCGCGTGACGATCCTCTACGTGCGCACGGGCGGCCGGGGCGCGGAGGCCGTCGACCCGGCCGAGGTGCGCAAGCGCTACGGGATACCGCCCGAGCTGGTGCCGGACTTCATCGCGCTGCGCGGCGACCCCTCCGATGGGATCCCCGGCGCGAAGGGGATCGGCGAGAAGACCGCCGCGGACCTGCTGTCGCGGCACGGGTCGCTCGAGGCGGTGCTGGACGGCGCGCTCCGCGAGTCGAGCGCGCGGGTGCGCGGCGCGTTGACGGACCAGCGTGAGGAGCTGCTGCGCTTCCGGGAGATCGCCACGCTGCAGGAGGTGGACGTGGAGCTGCCGCCCGACCGTCCGACGGATTGGGAAGGCGCCGCCGCGGCGGCACGCGAGCGTGGGATGAACCGCCTGGCGGAGCGGCTCGAGAAGGCGGCGGCCGGCTGAGCGCGTGGCACCTCAGCCGTCCCAGGCCACGGAGCTGCTGCCCGCTGCGGAGCTGATCGGGGCGCTGTGCCTGGCGACCGACCTTGGGATGGGCTTCCCGTTCGAGCACGGGCTGCAGACGACCGTGATCGCCATGCGGCTCGCCGAGCGCCTCGAGGTCGATAACGAGACCGCCTCACAGACCTACTACGCCGGTCTGCTCTCGCATGTTGGCTGCACCACCGACGCGCACGTCACTGCCGAGGTGTTTGCCGCTTCGCTGACCGACCACCTCAACCCGGTCATGTACGGGTCGCCCCGGGAGCTCGTCGGCGGGCTGCTCCGCGCCCTGCCCGATCCGGAAACCCGCGGGCTGCCGCGCGCGGCCCAGACCGTCAGGCGGCTGCCGAGGTTGGTGCGCGCCCAGCGCCCGCAGCTGGCGGCACTTTGCGAAGTGGCGCAGATGCTGGCCGAAGGCGTGGGGCTCGAGCCGGCCGTGACCGGGCTGCTCGCCTACCTCACCGACCGCTGGGACGGGAAGGGGCCCCTTCGCCGCGGCAAGGGCGAGGAGATCCCGCTGCCGATGCGGATCGTCGCCGTCGCGGAGGACGCCGCCTATCAGCGCATGCTGGGCGGCGAGGAGTACGCCGCCCGCCTGGTCGACGAGCACGGCGGTCGGGGGCTCGATCCTGAGGTCGCGGCCTGTCTGATCGACGGTATCGGCGAGATCCTCGCGCTGGACGGGCTCGAGTCGGCTTGGGATGAGGCGCTCGCCCTGGAGCCTGCGCCACGACTGAGGCTCGAGGGGGATGCGATCGACGGCGCCTTCGCGGCGATGGGCAACTTCGCCGACCTGATCTCGCCATGGTTTGCGGGCCACTCCGCGGGTGTCGCCGAGCTGGCCGAGGGCGCGGCGCGGCGCTGCCGTCTCGACGAGGAGGACGTGGTGGCCGTCCGCCGGGCAGCGCACGTCCACGATTTGGGCCAAGTGGCGATCGGGGTGCCGGTCTGGCACAAGCCCGGGCCGCTGAGCGCCGACGAGTGGGAGCAGGTCCGCCTGCACCCTTACCACACCGAGCGCGTGCTCTCGCCCTCGCAGTTCCTCGCGGCGCTGGCGCCGATCGCGGCGGCGCACCACGAACGGCTCGACGGCTCCGGCTATCACCGCGGCTCCCCGGGCGCCGAGCTCACCATGCCCGCGCGGCTGCTCGCCGCCGCCGACGCCTTTCACGCGATGTGCGAGCCGCGGCCGCACCGGGAGGTGCTCGAGCCCGAGCGGGCGGCGGAGGAGCTGGGGGCGGAGGCGAACGCCGGGCGCCTCGACCCCGAAGCGGTCGCCGCGGTCGTCGAGGCGGCGGGGCAGAAGGCGCCGCGCCTCGAGCGCCCCGCGCGCCTGACCGAGCGCGAGGCCGAGGTGGTCGCGATGCTCGCCCGCGGCCGGCAGACGAAGGAGGTCGCGCGCGCGCTCGGGATCTCGGTCAAGACCGCCGACCGTCACATCCAGAACGCCTACCGCAAGATCGGCGTCTCGTCCCGGGCAGCGGCGACCCTGTTCGCGATGGAGCACGGGCTGGTGGCATGGGGAGAACTCCCGATTGAGCGGCCGGAGGCGCGGGCGTAGCGTCGCACTGCGGCTCGGCAACCCGCCGGGCGCGAACGCGGAGGAGGACGCCATGCACATCGCGACCGCCGACTACGAGTTCCACTACAACGTCGCCGAGAGGATCGCTCCCACCTGGGAGCGCCGCCGTGCCGAGGTCGAGGAGCTGTCCGGGCCGGTCCGGGAATGGATGCTGCGCGAGTTCCGCCCGCAGGAAGGCGAGACGGTGCTCGAGCTGGCAGCCGGAGTCGGCGACACCGGGTTCGCGGTGGCCGCGGCCGTCGGGGGGAGCGGCCGGCTGATCACCAGCGATTTCTCACCCACGATGCTCGACGGCGCCCGCCGCCGGGGCGCCGAGCTGGGCCTCGAGAACGTTGACTACCGGGTGATCGACGCCGAGCGGATCGAGCTCGAGGACGACTCGGTCGATGGCGTCCTCTGCCGGTTCGGCTACATGCTGATGCCGGATCCCGTCGCCGCTTTCGCCGAGACGCGCCGCGTGCTGCGCCCGGGCGGCCGGGTGGCGCTGGCCGTGTGGGGCGCGATGGAGCGCAACCCCTTCTTCATGCTCGTCGGCATCAGCCTCGTCCAGCGCGGCCACATCCCGATGCCCCCGCTCCCGCCCGCCCCTGGTCCGTTCAGCATGGCGAGTCCCGAGCGGGTCGAGGGGCTGCTTCACGAGGCGGGCTTCGGCGGGGTCCGCACCGAGGAGGTCCCCGTGGAGTTCACCTGCGCGGACGTTGACGAGTACCTCAGCCTGATCGGCGACACCGCCGGCCCGATCGCGCTGGCGCTGCAGGGGATTGGCGACGAGGACCACGCCCGGGTCCGGGCGGACGTGGAGGACTCGCTCGGGCACTTCGCCGTCGACGGCGGCTACGAGCTCCCCGGCGTGGCGCTGTGCGCGGTGGCGAGCTGAGACCTGCGGTCCAGCGAAGAGGGAGCCGAGATGACGCGCAGCCGGAGGACGCAAGCCGTGACGCTCGCGCGGCCGGCGCAGGGTCAGCAACGCGGGAACGCCGATACTCGCGAGGCGGCGGCATTCGAACGCGAGCGTCGCGAGCTTTTCGCGCGCTACGGCTTCGAGGCCGAAGGCCGCTGGCTCGCCGATCGAGAGGGGCGCAGTACGTATCTGATGAGCCGCGGCGAGGGCGACCGACCGATCGTCCTGGTTCATGGCGGGCTCTCACAGGCGAGCGAGTGGGCTCCCGTGGCGGCGCGGATCCCAGGCCGGGTGATCCTCCCCGACCGGCCGGGCTGCGGGCTCAGCTACCCGGTTGACTACCGCGGCGCCGACTACCGGAAGGCCGCCGCCGAGTGGATGCTCGATCTGTTGGCCGGTATCGACGCCGATCAGGTCGACCTGGTCGGCAACTCGATGGGTGGGTTCTTCGCGATCGCGTTCGCCCTCGCGTATCCGGAGAGGGTGCGTCGCCTCGTCCTCGTGGGCGCCCCGGCGGGACTCGACCGGCCGCTCCCCCTGTTCCTCCGCCTCTGGGGAAACCCGATCGCCGGGCAACTGATCAGGCGGATGAAGATCAGCGACGCCGAGACCCTCCGCAAGCGGGTCTACCCCTGCTCGTCGCCCACCCGGAGCAGGTGCCGGTGGAGCTACTCGAGCTGGACCTCGCCGCTGGTGAGCTGCCCGGCGTGGACTGGTCCGCCTACACAATGCTGCGAGCCGTGACCACATTGCGCGGGTTCCGGCGCAGCCTGATGATGCGGGAGGAGCTAGCCCGCCTGGAGGTGCCATCGCTGTTTCTGTGGGGAGACGCCGACACATTCGCGCCGCCTTCAAGCGGCCGGGACATGGCGGCCAGGATGCCCGCAGCGGCGATCGAGGTGATCCCGGATACCGGTCACAAACCCCAGCTCGAGCGGCCAGATAGGCTCGCGGGCGCCGTCACCAGGTTCCTGATGGGCGACGGCGACGGAGGGCTGCCCGCGACCACATAGACGCGGTCTACCGGCCGCAGAAGGGCAGTACACAGGCGGAAACCCGCTCGACGAGCGGGTTTCCTGAAGTGGAGGCGGCCGGTACTGCCCCGGCGTCCGCGGAACACCCTCCCGATGCTTGCTACGAGCGTTCCCTGCGGAGTCTGATCTCGGCGGCCGGGTCGGTCGGTCCGCGGGGTACGTTCCCGGCGCCATACCCTCCTGATGGTGTCCCCCGCCGACCGAGGATCCTGCCGTCGGGGTGAGCCCGCTAGCTGAAGCCGCTACCCGAGCCGCGGGCTGCCCGGGGCGACTCCTCACCTATTTAAGCGGCGAGGGCGAACTTGTGGTTAGTGTCCGCACGTATTGGTTTCCGGGAGAGTTTTACGAGGCCAACCCGGAGTCCTCGGCTCGCTACACCGGGACGATCACGCTCCACGTCGAAGCTGATTCGCCCCCGTTCTGCCCCTAGATTCTAGCGGCGCAGGGCACGAGGCGGCGGGCTTGGCCCGCCGCGGAGTGATGGTTTTCCCGTAGGGGCCATTCCCAATTGGCGGCGGAGCCCCCGCGCGGCACCCTCGATGGCGACACCTGATACGCCATCCGGAGGACTCGAAATGGAATCGAACGACAGGCAGCAGAACGGGCCAGAGGAGCAGCCGACGGGGCCCACCGAGGAGCAGCCCGGGCCGGAGGAGCCGACGCGGGAGCAGCCCCGCGCCGAGCAGCCGCCGGGCGGCCCGCAGG
>JBKGUS010000033.1:0-2513 GCA_046462295.1 Thermoleophilaceae bacterium
TACGGCACTGGTTCGAGCGTGCGTTCCCGGGGCCGACGCGGGCGCAGGAGCAGGCCTGGCCGGCGATCGCACGCGGCGAGAACGTACTGCTCTCGGCGCCCACCGGGTCGGGCAAGACGCTCGCCGCCTTCCTGTGGGGCCTCGACCGGCTGGTGGCCGAGCCGGCGCCCGGCCGCACACGCCTGGTCTACGTCTCGCCGCTCAAGGCGCTCTCGTACGACATCGAGCGCAACCTGCGCGCGCCGCTGCGGGGGATCGGAGGGGAGGTGTCGGTGGCGATCCGGACGGGCGACACCCCCCAACGCGAGCGCCAGCAGTTGCTCCGCACGCCGCCCGACGTGCTCATCACCACCCCGGAGTCGCTCTACCTGATGCTGACCTCGCGCGCCCGCGAGGTCAACATCAGGTACAGCGACTCCGGCGTGGTGATCAGCACGTCGGGTGGCGTGCGCAGCATCCGCTGGCGCTCGCGCTGGGGGGTGTCGCCTGTGCGGATGGCCACGGAGACCTCCCCTCCGATCCCCCGCAGCGGCGCGCGCAGGTTGCGCTCGATGTCGTAGGAGAGCGCCTTGAGCGGCGACACGTAAACCAAACGCGTGCGGCCTGGCGCTGGCGCCGCCACCAGCCGGTCGAGGCCCCACAGGAAGGCGGCGAGCGTCTTGCCCGACCCGGTGGGCGCCGAGAGCAGTACGTTCTCGCCGCGCGCGATCGCCGGCCAGGCCTGCTCCTGCGCCCGCGTCGGCCCCGGGAACGCACGCTCGAACCAGTGCCGTACCTGCGGCGTGAAGGCGGCGAGCGGTCCGGCGTCCATGCGACCCTCGAGCGTACTGCGTCAGCCTCGGCGCTGAGCGCGAACGTGATCCACCACGTCAGATGCTCGCCCGACCATGCCTAGTAGCGCCTGAGGTCGTGCAGCGCGAGCCAGATCGCTCTACCCTCGCACGCCGTGGACGCGCTCGAGTCCCCGACCCTCCATTCGCGTCAGGCCCTCATCGCCCGCCGCCGCGAGGCCGCCCGCGCGCACGCACGTCTTCGATTGAGGGTGGTAAGCGCAGCGCTCGTCATGACTATGGCCATGGCCGCGTACGCCCTCGGAGGTCCGGGCGCCACAGCTTGGAGGGCTGCTTGGGACACCGGCGCCGGAGCCTCCAGGGCGCAAACGAGGGCGAGCGCCGCGGCGCTTGGAGGTCGCCACCTCTGGCCGGTCTTTCCCCCACCCGCCACAGCACACGCTGCAACCGCCCTCGCCGAGGACCCGAAGGGACCGCTCTTCGGGGTCACGGACGGCAAGGTCCGCCGCTTCCGGGCCTCCTGACCCGGGTCGGCGCGTTGCTCTTATCTTCGACGACGGGCCAGGAGGGCAGACGGAGAGCGTCCTCCGCGAGCTCGAGCGCGTCGGGGCGCGAGCGACCTTCTTCGTGATCGGCGAGGAGGCGGTCCGCAAACCGGAGATCGTCAAACGCCTTCATTCCTCCCGCATGGAGATCGGCAACCACAGCTGGTTCCATCGGCCAATGCCTCGCTTCGACCTAGTGGGCCAGCGACGCGAGATGGCGACGACGCAGGCCGAGATCGAGAGGGTGACCGGCAGGCGACCGCAGCTCTTCCGTCCGCCCGAGGTCACGTGGAATGAGGACACCGCGCGGGCGGTGGCCGCGGAGGACACGATCGGCGTGCTGCACAACGTGGAGACCTCCGACTGGGCGCGCCCTGGCTCGCAGGCGATCGCCCGCGCCGCCGCGGGGGCCAAGGCAGGCGACATCATCGCCCTCCACGACGGGGGCGGAGATCGCAGCCAGACCATCGCGGCCGTAGGGCCGATCGTCCAGCGCCTGCGCCAGAAGGGCCTCGAGGCGGTTTCGGTGGGTCAGCTCTTGGTCGGTGACGAGCGACGCAAAGGGGGGCGAGAGCCTGTGATGCCGTAGCTACTCTCGCAATGGCGTCTCGAACGTCCCCCCGGGGCTCTCAACGGCGCCGACTGCGGCGGTAAGGCCATGGGTCATGATGAGAACCGCCGTTTTCTACCTCGCCCCGGACGCGGGCAGCACGTCGGCGAAACTAGGCGGTGAGCGCCACCACCTCCTCCTTTGAGAGACGCGCCCGAACTCTGGGTCTCGCAGCATCTCCTCGAAGGGCCTGCCCGAGAACCGCTCGGCTACGCCTCGATCTGACCCAGCCTGAGCTCGCTTCGTGTCACCCAAATCGGGGCATCGGCAAAGTGCTGGCGCTTCTCGGGCAGACGCTCACGAGGTCTCCATTCCTCGTCGCGACCGGCCATCAGTCGGTCCCTCCCGGCGCCAGGAGCACGTCCAAGGTCACTGGTTCGTAGCCCCGCTCGCGCAGCGCCGGGATCAACTCCCTCACTGCCGCGGCGGTCGCCGGAGCGTTCGGCGCCCCGACCAGATGCATGACTACGATCGAGCCGGGCCGCACACCCTCCAGGACCTCGCGTACCACAGCGGAGGGATCAGGCTGGCCAACGTCTCCGGAGACGACGTCCCACCCGAGCGGCT
>JBKGUS010000034.1:0-3368 GCA_046462295.1 Thermoleophilaceae bacterium
CAGGCCGAGCTCGTCCGCGCCGGGGAGGTGAGCCCGCGCGAGCTCGTTGAGGCCGCGATCGAGCGGATCGAGGCGCTGAACGGCGATCTGAACGCCGTGATCCACCCTCTCTTCGAGCAGGCGCTGGAGACAGAGCCGGCCGACGGTCCGTTCCGCGGCGTGCCCTTCGTGGTGAAGGACCTGATCTGCTCGGTGGCGGGTGCGCCGCACCACGAGGGGATGCGTTTCCTGAAGGAGCTCGGCTTCCGCGCGGACGACGACAGCTGGCTGGCGGCACGCTTCCGGAAGGCGGGCTTCGTCTTCGTGGGGAAGACCAACACGCCCGAGCTCGGCATCCTGCCGACGACCGAGCCGGTCGCCTACGGGCCGTCGCGCAACCCGTGGGACACCTCGCGCTCCACAGGTGGCTCAAGCGGCGGCTCGGGCGCCGCCGTGGCGTCGGGCATGGTCGCGATCGGCCACGCCAATGACGGCGGCGGCTCGATCAGGATCCCCGCCTCGTGCAACGGGCTGGTGGGCCTGAAGGCCACGCGCGGGCGGGTGTCGATGGCGCCGCTGGGCGACTTCGCCTCGGGGCTCGGGACCGAGCTGGTCGTGTCGCGCTCGGTCCGCGACACGGCGGCGGTGCTCGACTGGACCTGCGCCGTGTCGCCGCCCGGCGAGCCCTACTTCGCGCCCCCGCGCGAGCGCCCCTACAGCGAGGAGGTCCGGGCGGATCCGGGCCGGCTGCGGATCGGCGTGATGACCTCGGCGCCGGCCAGCCAGGCCGATACCCACCCTGACTGTGTCGCAGCCGCCGAGGAGGCCGGCCGCGCGCTCGAGTCGCTCGGGCATTCGGTCGAGCTGTCGTACCCGCCCGCGCTCGACGACCCCGGCTACATCGAGAACTTCCTGGTCCGCTGGACCGCCGCGGTCGCGGCCGGGCTCGACTTCTGGAGCATGCGCACGGGGAAGCAGATCGGCCCGGACGACGTGGAGCCGCACACCTGGGCGCTGGCCGAGCAGGGGCGCTCGCGCAGCGCGTCCGACTACCTGATGGCGGTCGGCTACGCGCAGTTCGTGGCGAGGGCGGTCACCCAGTGGTGGCAGGACTTCGACCTGCTGGTGACGCCGACCATGGCGCTGCCGCCCGCCGAGCTCGGCACGATCGGCAGCGGCGCCGAGGAGGGCGTCCCGACGATGCCGATCGTGCGGGCCGTCCCGTACGCCGTCTTCACGGCAGGGTTCAATGCGACGGGACAGCCTGCGATCTCGCTCCCGCTCCATCGGGGCGAGGACGGACTGCCGATCGGGGTGCAGCTCGTGGGCGACCTGGGCCGCGAGGACCTGCTGATCCGGGTGGCGTCGCAGCTCGAGCAGGCGAAGCCGTGGGCGGAGCGGCGCCCGCCTGTGTTCGCGGCGGCCGCCTGAGCTCAGGGGCTTGGCTCTCGCGCCCGCGCCGGGCCGGCTCCGCGGGCCTAGCCCCAGGCCTCCGGATCGCCCCACGGCGAGCGCCCGGCGGGTCCCCGCTTCGCCCCCTCGAGCAGACCGGCCCGCAGCCATGGGCTGACGCGGGCCTCGGGGCTGGCAGGGGGCGGGGCGGTGTCGCGCAGGAACTGCTCGATCGCGGCGGCGATGGCCGCGGCCTCCTCCGGCGATGCGGCCCCGCCGCTCAGCTCGATCCGGGGCCGGGCCGGGCGCTGCTGTCCGTTGCGGCTCACGGGCGGGGTAGCGTACCCCCCCGGTGCCAGAGCTGCCCGTCTTCGATCACGAAACAGTGCTGAGCGCAATCTCCCCGGGAGAGGCGATCGAGCGCGTCCGCGAGGGCTTCGTCGAGTACGCCGGCGGCGAGTGGACGATGCCCCCGAAGGTCTATCTCGACGCGTACCCGAACGGCGACTTCCGCGCCATGCCCGCCAAGGGCGCCGGGCTCGCGATCCTGAAGTGGGTCACCTCGTTCCCGCGCAACCCGCAGGCGGGCCTCCCGGTCGTGATGGGCATGATCTGCGTCTCCTCCGCGTCGGACGGGGAGCCGCTCGCCCTCGTGGATGTGCGCTCCGTGACCGCGCTGCGCACAGGCGCCGTCGCTGCGGTGGCGGCCCAGGAGCTCGCGCGCGAGGACGCCGAGACCGTCGGCATCCTCGGCTGCGGCCTCCACGGCACCTGGGCCGCGCGCTGCCTGGCGGCGGCCGAGTTCGGGCCGGGGGTCTGCTTCGACCCCAATCCCGAGGCCGCCGGCCGGCTGGCGGGCGAGCTCGGCTGGGAGGCGGGCAGCCGCGAGGACACGCTGGCTTGCGATGTGGTCACCTGCGTCACGCCCGGCTCCGAGGCGGTGGTGCTCGAGTCGGACCTGCGTCCCGGCCTGCACCTCAGCATGCTCGGCGCGGACGGGCCGGGCAAGGCGGAGGCCGAGGTCGCGGCCGTGGCGAAGCTCGACCTGTTCTGCGACGAGTGGGAGCAGGCAAGCCACGGGGGCGAGCTGACCGGCGCGGTGGAGGCCGGACTCGTCTCCCGCGACGACGTGACGGAGCTCGGTGACGTGCTCACGGGGGCCGCCCCCGGGCGCTCCGGCCCGGAGGCGATGACGCTGTTCGACTCCACCGGCCTGGCGATCCAGGACCTCTCGATCTGTCTGGCGCTGCTCGAGGCCCACCGAGCGGGGCGCGTGAGCGCCGCAAAGGTCAAGCTGTAGGGGCCCCGGCGCCGATACAAGGACGCATGCGCCGCTTTCTCGTCACGCTCATCGTTCTGTTCACCGCGACCGTCGCAGCCGTCGGCTGCGGGAGCGACGACGGCTCCTCGTCGTCCGAGGCAGCCGCCGTGGCGCCGGGCGTCTCGGTGATGTACGGCGAGGTCACGCTGCGGCCCGAGGGCGAGCAGAAGGCGGCCGTCGAGGACCTCGTCACGAAGTTCCCCGGCGAGGGCAGCGCGGGCGACCGGATCCAGCGGCTCCTCGAGACGCTCTTCGCGGAGGCGGAGACTCGGCTCTCCTACCGAGAGGACGTCGACCCGTGGCTGGGCGACGAAGCCGCGTTCTTCATCTCGGGCCTGCCGTCGGACGGGGAGGAGCCGGACGCCGCGTTGCTCGTGGCCACCGAGGACGAGGACGCCACCGTGGACGCGGTCGAGAAGGCGAGCGACGCCCGCAAGACCGAGCACGACGGCCACGACCTGTACGTCTACGACGGCGGGGAGGAGTCCGCTGCCGTGATGGACGGATGGCTGGCGCTCGGCACGCCGCCGGCGGTCAAGGCGGCCATCGACACCGCCGAGGGCGGGGACGCGATCGAGGACGACGACCGCTACCGCGAGACGCTCGAGGACGCACCGGAGGACCGGCTCGGGTTCATGTACGTCGACATGCCGGGCCTCTACGAGCGGCTGCAGCG
>JBKGUS010000035.1:0-8130 GCA_046462295.1 Thermoleophilaceae bacterium
CCGACTCCGATGAACTCACGCCGGCGCATGCGAGCGCAGGCTCTCCCTCCTCCGGCAGACGATGGTGAACATCCTGCAAATACCGCGTTACCGAGCCGCTACCACCTGTGCAGAGCTGACGGAATCAGGCCGCCAGCGGCACCTCGTAGCGGCGCCGGATGCCGTAGAGGGTGTCGCGCTCCGCCGCCGGCCGTCCCGCCGCGTGGGCGGCCGCGACGAGCTGCTCCGGCTCCAGCCGCACGCCGTGCTCGGAACCGGCCATCCGCGAGATCGACTCCTCCATGAGCGTCCCGCCCAGGTCGTTCACGCCCCACCGCAGCGACTCGGTGGCGGCGTCGAGCCCCATCTTCACCCAGCTCGCCTGGAGGCTTGGGATCGTCTTGCCCAGAGCGAGCCGGAACGCGGCCGTGTGCTTCAGGTTGTCGTCGCGCGAGATCGGCTCGATCCCGTGCGTGCGTCCGAGCAGCGTGTGGAAGGGGATGAACGACAGCGGCACGAACTCGGTGAACCCGCCGGTCCGCTCCTGCAACGAGCGGACGACCCGCATGTGCTCGGCCAGCTCCCAGGGCTCCTCGATGTGGCCGAACATGACGGTCACGCTCGAGCGCAGCCCGGCTGCGTGGCAGGCCTCGATCACGTCGATCCAGCGCGCCACCGGCAGCTTGTTGGGCGAGATCCGCTGGCGCACGCCGTCGTGCAGCACCTCCGCCGCGGTGCCGGGCGTGGAGCCGAGCCCCGCGTCGCGCAGCCGCGCGAACACCTCGCCGAGCGGAAGCGACCCCGCCATCGCGTCGACCTCCATCGGCGAGTACGCGTGCAGGTGGATCTCCGGCGCGGTCCGCTTCGCGAGCCGCAGCCAGTCGAGGTAGTCGTCGATCGTCCAGTCCGGGTGGATGCCCGACTGCATGCAGATCTCGGTCGCCCCGAACTCCACCGCCTCCTCGACCCGGCGCACGAACTCGGCCTCCGAGTGCTCGTAGGCGTCCGGCGAGCGCCGGCCCTGGCCGAAGCCACAGAACGCGCACCCCACGGTGCACACGTTCGAGACGTTGATGTTGCGGTTGACCACGAACGTCACCGTCTCGCCGGCCAGCTCGGCGCGCAGCTCGTCGGCGGCCTGGCGCATGTCCTCGATCGCCTCGGGGCGGGTCTCGCCGAACAGCGCGGTCAGCTCCTCGGGAGTCAGGGCGACGCCGTCGCGGCCGCGGGCCACTGCCCCGGGCACCAGGTCGCGGCGGATCGGCCGCTCCTCCCGCCGCCCGGAGCCGCGTCGCGGGATGAAGCTCCAGTAGCGCAGCTTGATCGTGTCGAGCACGCCCTGCTCGAGCCAGTCCGGGTCCATGTAGTGCGGGTACACGCACAGCCGCTCCGTCAGCGCGTAGCCGCGCGGCTGGAGCTGCTTTCGCATCCGATGCACGCCCGGAAAGGGATGCTCGGGCGAGATGTGGTCGCCGTTCGCGGACAGCCCGCCGAGATCGGTGGCGCCCTCCTCCACCAACGGCAGCCACCAGTCCGACAGGTTTGGCGGGATCTGCACGCCCACGTCCGGCATCAGCCGCCGGCACTCGCGCACGAGCACGCGCATGTCGTCGAGCGAGATCGGGTCGGCCCAGGCGGGCATCGCCGCGGGCTCGCCGTGCGACCCCGTGCGCTGCGCCTCGTCCGCGATCGCCGCCGGTTCGGCGCCGTAGTAGCGCGGGTGCGGCACGAAGTTCTGCAGGATGACCTCCTGCAAGTGGCCATACTCGGCGTGCACCGCCGCCAAGGAGTCCAAGGCGGCCACCCGCTCCTCCGGCGTCTCCCCCACCCCCACCAGGATCCCGCTGGTGAACGGGATCCGCAGCTCACCCGCCTCGCGCAGCATCCGCAAACGCACCGCCGGATCCTTGGTCGGCGAGCCCTGATGCACCACCAAATCGGGATTGACCGACTCGAGCATCAGGCCCTGCGAGGCGGTCACCTCGCGCAACCGCGCCAGGTCGCCGGCCGACAGCACCCCGACGTTCGTGTGCGGCAGCAGCCCGCGCTCGAGCCCGCGCTCGCAGGCCCATGCCACGTAGGAGGTGAAGTCCTCGTGCCCGTACGACGCCAGGCGGGCCGCCACCTCGGCGTTCACCTCGGGCCGCTCGCCGGTCAGGACGAGCAGCTCCTTGGCGCCGCGCCGCGCGGCGTCGTCGATCAGCCGCTCGACCTCATCCGGCGCATGCAGATGCGCCCGGTGGGTCGCGAACGCGCAGTACTTGCAGTAGCACTGGCACGTCCGCGACAGCGAGAGCGTGAAGTTGCGCGAGAAGGTGACCCGGCGCATCAGCCGCCGAGTCTACGGAGCGTCCCTACCCGACCGGTTCCACGCCTCCCACTCCCTTCTTGCCGGGCGCGATGAAGATCTGGAAGTAGAGGAACGCCGCCACGAGCGCCCCCGCCAGCGGTCCGACCACGTACACGAGCAGGAACACGTCGGCTCCGCCCCACTCGCCCGACACGAGGGCCGGCCCGAAGCTGCGCGCGGGGTTGAAGCCCGCGCCCGTGAGCGGGGCGAACACCATCACGCCCATTCCGAGCGCGCCGCCGATCGCGAGCGCGGCCCACTCCTTCGTCGCGCGCGGGTTCACGGCCACGCCGATGATCGCCCAGATCAGGAAGAAGGTGCCGATCGCCTCGACGACCATGCCGGCGAGGGTGCCGCCCGAGAGCAGGTCCGAGACCGTGGTGGCGCCGTAGTTCACGGCCTCCCCCTCGTCCACCAGGATCGCCTTCACGAGCAGCGCGCCCGCGACCGCGCCCGCGAGCTGGGCGATGATGTAGATGCCCGCGTCGGCCGGCTTGATCTGCCGGAGCGCGGTCATCGCGGCGGTGACCGCCGGGTTGAAGTGCGCACCTGACACGACCGCGAGGGTCTGGATCAGCACGAAC
The DNA here is from genome assembly GCA_046462295.1 of Thermoleophilaceae bacterium. GTDB lineage: Bacteria > Actinomycetota > Thermoleophilia > Solirubrobacterales > Thermoleophilaceae > JACVRW01. The sequence goes on from JBKGUS010000035.1 coordinate 2,914, forward strand.
AGGACGAGCACGTGGACCAGGCCGATCACCGAGAAGTCGATGAACGGATTCGGGTTTGTCTCCGAGGGCTGGACGACGTACAGAGAGACGACCGCACAGATGAAGAAGACGAGCAACAGCGTGCCGATGAACTCGGCCAGATATGCGGCTGGTCCGCGATCCTGCACCCTGCGACCTCCCGGGAAGTGGCGGAATCTGTTCCCCCTAGGGTTCGACGCCGTGCTCAGGATCCTTCCAGTGCTCGCAGCGGCGATTGCGCTCGGCGCCTGTGGGGACGACGGCGGCGAGCGGGCCACGCTGGCGCTCGACTTCCAGCCGAACGCCGCGCACGCCGGCATCTACGCCGCGCTGGCCGGCGACCTCGACGCCGAACGCGAGCTTGACCTGCGCGTGCGCGTCCCCTCCGCCTCGACCGACTCGCTCAAGCTGCTGGCCGCCGGCCGCGCCGACGTGTCGGTCGTCGACATCCACGACCTCGGGCTTGCGCGCGAGGCGGGGAGCGACCTCGTGGGGGTCGGCGCGCTCGTGCAGCGTCCGCTGGCCGCCGTGATCGTGCGTCGCGAGGAGGTGCGCCGGCCGCGTGACCTGGAGGGGCGCCGCGTCGGCGTGACGGGCCTTCCCTCGGACGATGCGGTGCTGCGCGCCGTCGTCGAGGACGACGGCGGTGACTTCGATCGCGTGGAGCGCGTGACGATCGGCTTCTCGGCCGTTCCCAGCCTGATCTCGCGACGGGTGGACGCAGTGGTCTCCTTCTGGAACGCGGAGGGCGTGGCGCTGCGCGAGCAGGGCGTGCCGACGCGCGAGTTCCGCGTGGACGAGCACGGCGCGCCGCGCTACCCGGAGCTGGTCCTCGTGACGGAACGCGAGACGCTGAGCGACCAGCCCGAGCTGGTGGAGGACGTGCTCGCTACCGTGGCGGCGGGGACCCGGGCCGCGCTGGCCGACCGGGACGGCGCGGTCGCGGAGCTCGTGGAGGCTTCCGGGGCGGACGAGGGGCTCGTGCGCGCCCAGCTCACGGCCGTCGCGCCGGCGCTGCGGCCGCCTGTCCGGCTGGACCGCGCCGCCCTCCGCGAGTGGGCCGAGTTCGACGCCCGCTTCGGCATCCTCGAGCGGCCTCCCGACGTTGCGCGGGCGTTCCCGCCCTAGGACGCGCTGGCCAGCAGGCGCTCCACGAGCGCCACGCCCTCCCGGTTCATGCGCGAGCGCGGCACGACCATGCCGTAGCCGGCGGCCTCCGCCGCCTGCCTGACGTCCTGCTCGACGTGCGAGTAGAAGCCGAGGCTCGGCACCCCCTCGGGCGGGGCCGGGACCCCGCCCTGGGTGAGGTCGACCACGACCGCGTCCACGCTCTCGGCTCCGTGTACCACCTCGTGCCCCGCCGCCCGCAGCGCGCCCTCGACCTTCGAGCCGAACAGCAGGTCCGGGCTGACGAGCCCAACGCGGGCCACGGAGCTACTGCACCCGGCGTCGGCGGAACTCCTGGCGCACCGACTCCGGCCGTCCCCACATCTGCACGACCTCGACGCGCCCGGAGCGCGCCTCGCGCACAGCCAGCTCGCCCTCGATTCCGAGGCCGTCGAGCAGCGCCAGCGTGCCGCGCACGGTCTCAGCTGCGGCGGCATGCCCGAACTCGCGCGCCACGCGCAGGCGCCAGTGCCAGTCGTGCTGCGAGTACGGCATCGCGTTGATCTGCGTCAGGAGCGTGGCCGCCTCGACGTAGCGGTCCTCGTCGTCGATGCGCATGTCAAGCTCGAGGTTGGTCCAGTCGGGCGGGAGCGAGTCCACGACTGCCTGGAAGTCGTCGGCGAAGGCCATCGGCCGGAACGTTAGCCGCCGACAGGCACCACGCGCATCGCCCGCGTCAGCAGGTCGCCCAGGGCATGCTCGCGACCGTTCGCCAGCACAGTGAGCGGCCCGCCGAACGGCTCACGCCCGACGCACTCCACCTCGTCCCCCGGGGCGATGCCGCGCTCCGAGAGGTAGCGCAGCATGTCCGGGTTCGAGTCCGAGACGCGCGTGAAGCGGCCGCGGTCGCCCGGCCCGAGCTCGGCGAGCGAGCGAGTCGGCGCCTCGTCGATCTCGCCGCTGGCCGTCGGGATCGGATCGCCGTGCGGGTCGTGGGTGGGGTTGCCGAGCTTGGCCGCGATCAGCTCGGACAGCTCCGGCGAGATCGCGTGCTCGAGCACCTCGGCCTCCTCGTGCACCCGGTCCCAGGACATGCCGAGCGCCTCGGCGAGGTACAGCTCGAGCAGCCGGTGGTGGCGCAGCACCTCGAGCGCCACGCGCTCCCCGGCGGGCGTGAGCCGCACGCCGTGGTACGGCTCGCGGGCGGCCAGGCCCATCGACTCGAGCCGCTTGACCATGGCCGACGCCGACGCCGGCGACACCTCGAGCCGCTCCGCGATCGCCGAGGTGGACACGGGCGCGGTGCTGCGCTGCGCGAGCGACCAGATCGCCTTGGAGTAGTCCTGCACGGCGTCGGAGATCTCGGCGCGGACGGCCATCACACGCTCACCAGGAGACCGGTGGCGTACATGACGAGCAGGCCGGCGAGGAGGCCGGCGCTCACGAGCGGGCTGAGGAGCCGCCCGTCGCGCTCTCGCACCTGCGGGAGGATCTGGACGATGACCTGTGCGATCGCGCCGGCCCCGACGCCGAAGAGGACGGCAGCGACACTCGGATGGAAGGCGGAGGCCCCGACCCAGGCCCCGAGCACCGCGGGGGCGCCGGCCAGCAGGCCGAGCAGGGCGAGGCGGCGGAGCGAGAGCCGGGCGCGCGCGGTGGGCGCCACGATCGCGAGGCCCTCGGTGGTGTTGTGGAGGGCGAAGCCGACGACGAGCGCCGCGCCGAGGGCGAGCGACCCCACGGCGTAGGCGGACCCGATCGCGAGGCCCTCGCCGAGGTTGTGGAGGCCAATGCCGAGCGCCACCAGGAAGGCGGCGCGCCAGGCGGACCTCGCGGCGTCGTCGCCGAGCGAGCGCGTCGCGCCCGCGGCGCCCTGGACTGTCCCGCCTGCGGCGGCTTCGTCGCGCCGCCCGCGCAGCCAGCCATCGACGCCCGACAGGACCAGATACGCCCCCACCGCCCCCAACCAGACGAGCGCCGCACCTCCCAACGCTTCCGGCCCGGTGCCCGCCAGCTCGGTGCCCTCGAGCAGCGCGTCGATGCCGAGGAAGGCGAGGAGCCCGACGGTGAAGGCCAGCAGGAAGCGGATCCAGCGGGCATCTACCGTGCGCACCCATGGCAGCCACAACATCCCGATCGCGACCGGGATCACCCCTACGTAGATGCCGATCAGGGCCATCAGTCCGTAGAAGGCGAGGTCGGCGTCGGGCGTCTCGACGGCCACCTCGATGGTGTGATCGATGGTGCCGCCCGTGGAGGTGAGCAGCATGACCTCGTAGGCCTGGCCCTCGATCCACGGGTACTGCACGTCGACCTCCGTGGCCGCAAGCCGCCCGACCTCCTCGCTCGACTGGGTGAAGGAGACGAATCCGTCGTTGACGATGGCCTGCTCGATCCGTACCGGGTCGGCGCCGTCGTTCCGCAGGTGGAGCTCGATCAGGCCGGGCTCGAGGACGGTCCGCTCGACCGTCAGCTCCTCCTCCGGCACGCCGATCCGGTCCAGCCCGGGCGCGTCGAGCGCCACGAACAGTCCGATGGCCACCGCCAGCACCACGAGCGGCGCCAGGCCGGCGATCAACCGCGGCGGCCTGCGCGTCGACGTGGCGCTGGCGACCTCCATCAGTCGACCACCTCGAAGAAGCCCATCCAGCCGAGCTCCGCGAACTCGGACACATGGGCGTGGAACATGTACTTCCCGGTGTACGGGAAGCGCAGCTCCAGGATGCCGCGCTCGCCCTGCCCCTGGATCACGGTGTCGGTGAAGTCGCGCGGCTCGAGCCGGGTGCCGGTGGGGTAGTAGTCGAAGAAGTTGGCGTGGATGTGGAACGAGTTGACGAAGTCGAACTCGAGCACGTTCACCAGGTAGATCCTCACCAGCTCGCCCCGCCTCACCCGGATCGGGCGGTCCATGTACGCGAAGGCGACCGTGTTGACCGCGTAGACCTCGTTGGCGCGGTCGAAGTTGGTGTCGAACCCGTTCATGACCATCACGAGCTCGTCCGCGTCCGGGCGGCCCTCCTCGGGGTCGATCACGAACGCGCCGTACAGACCCTTCGCGATGTGCTCGGCGAGCGGGGTCGAGTGGCAGTGGTAGAGGTGCAGCCCGAAGGGCTCGGCGTCGAATTCGTAGACGGTCTTGCCGCCCGGCTCGATCTGGCCGGCGCCGATGCCGGGGACGCCGTCCGCGCCGGCGGGGTGGATGCCGTGCCAGTGGATCGTGTGCGGGTGCTCCGAGCCGTTGATGAACGTCACCCGCATGCGGTCGCCCTCGCGCGCTCGCAGCGTCGGGCCGGGGATGCGGTTGTTGTAGGTCCAGGCGGGGAACTTGACGCCGGGCGCGACCTCGACCTCCATGTCGGCGGCGACGATCTCCCATTCGCGCAGCGTGCGGCCGTTCGGCAGGCGCTTCGTCTTGCCCCAGTCGAAGTCGCGCAGGATCTCGTGGGGGTCGAAGCGGTTGGAGACCGCGCCGCCGCGGAAGCTCGCGTGACCCTCGGTGTGGCCGGCGTGCCCACCGCCGCCCTGGGCGCCGTGGCCGCCGCGGCCGCCCTCGGCGGCCTCCGCGGTCCACGGGTGGGAGTGGGGGACGGCGCCGTGCAGCGCGGCCGCCCCGGCGCCGATCAACGGCACCGAGCCGGCCAGCATCTTGCGGCGGGTTAGGCGGGGCATCCGGCCGATTATGGCATGCCTAAACCTGGCTCGTGGCACGATCGATCAAAATGGGCGCGAATCTGGGCAGCGACGGGATCCTCGAGTGGCGCGACGCCGAGGGCCGGCTGCACCGCGACGGCGGCCCGGCGCGCGTCTTCCCGAGCGGCCGCGAGGAGTGGTACCGCCACGGCAGGCTGCACCGCGAGGACGGCCCTGCGGTCCTGCACGCGAACGGCTCGGAGAAGTGGTACCTGGACGGCGTCCGTCACCGCGTCGGCGCGCCCGCCTGCGTCTACGTGAACGGCACGGAGAAGTGGTACCGGCACGGCCTGCGCCACCGCGACCCCGACGATGGACCCGCAGCGAGCTATCCCCACGGCCGGCGGATCTGGTTCGTCGACGGTGTCCGGATCAAGTCGGAACGCGTCCGCTGACGACGTA
>JBKGUS010000036.1:0-9044 GCA_046462295.1 Thermoleophilaceae bacterium
ACGTCCCACAGGCTGAAGCCGGCCTTGAAGTTCTTGCCGCAGCTCTCCTCGTTCACGGCGAGAACGTCGCCGGTGAACTCGTCCGTCTCGATGTGGAGCACCTGCATCCCCTCGCCGGGACGGGTGTCCTGGCTCATCGGGATGAATGCCACCTCATCCGGATTGGCCAGATCACTGATGTCGACGACCCAGACGCCGGCGTCCGAGGCCTTCCGACCACCGGACTCGTTCCCCGGGATTGTTTCCAGAAGCGGACAATCGGGCGAGCCCCAGTTCGCCAGGTAGGCAAAGTCGCCGTCCGGATCGACCGCGACGTCGGCAATCAGCTCCGGGCCCGCGCCGCTGACAGCGAGCTTGCTGACGAACTCGATCTTCCCCTCGTCGCCAGTGCCGAGCAGGTGGCCTTCGAGCGTGCCGTGCTGGCCCGGGTGCGCCGCTGCCGCGGCAGGCAAGGCCAGGCAGGCTGCGATCACCGCCCCGACGAGGCGGCTGGTGAGCCGGCTCCCTTCCATGGAACTCCCCCTCTTGTAGAGCGCAGGATCCTCCCCGCGCATGGTCCAATACGGCGCCCAGTAGGCCGTCGCGGAGCTGGGACGGCTCCGCCTTGTCTGCGCCGGCCGAACTTCTCCGACCTGGTGTAGGAAAGCGTAGCCCGGGCAAAAAGCACGCGGTAGGTTCCTACAACTTATGCGTAGGTTCTAGGCGTGTTCCGGCGCTATGCGGGTGGGCGACTGTAGGAACAGCGTCTACTTCTGGCTTACAGAGTCGCCGACCGAGACGAGGCGCCCTCGAGAGTGCGCGCTTATGCGTGACCACCCCTTCGGACCGGAACGATGCGCGCGAGGCGCGCCGCAGGACACGACACTGGCGGCCGTTGCGTAAGAAAGGTGTTGGTGACCGCCAAGGAGGCCCCAGCTGCTCTCGGTGTTCAGGCGGCCACAGGGCCGGAGGCGCGCCCCGCGCGCATCGTTTCGGCCGCAAGGGCCGGTCGCGGGCAGAAGGGCGTTGGCGCGTCGTGGCTCGCGGTGGACGTATTCGCAGGAAGGCCATGCGAGGGGGTTCACGGGACCCTCCAGGCACGCTATGTGGCGCCGAGGCTCGCCGGCGAGCGGTCGATCGTGGCTTCGTCGAGCGCGCACGCTGTAAAAGCCGCTCAGCGCTCAGCCTACGCGCGATCGTCGCCGGCGCCACGCCGTCCTGCTCGGCCTCGCGGCAGTATGCATCCACGTCCACGCGCCTCGCGGCGAGCGGCTCGACGCCGAGGCGTGCGAGGAACAACACCAAGCGCGGCGCGACGTGCAATTTGGACGACTGGCCTAATCGATCCTCCTGAGCGGCTGGCCCGGCAGCCGCTCGCGGTTGACGATCGTGATCGAACTATTGCCCCGGCCGGGCATCGCCCAGAAGCGCCAGCCGTCCAGCTCTAGGTAGGTGTTGCGGTACTGGCGCCAGAACGCCTCGAAGCCGTGCTCGGCGATGTACGCGACGAACGCCCAGAACCCGTCCTCGTCGGGAACCTTGCCCTCGACCAGGTACTCGTGCGGCATGTGGACCATCGTCTTCGCGAACCGCCACGGTGCGCTCTCCACGAACGGCCGGGGGTCGAAGCCTGCCGGCGCCCTCATGGCCCAGCACCATAGCCCCGACCCGGCTCCCAATGTCTGACGCAGCCACGCTTCCAGCAGTCACTCCCCGAGATCGCGAACTCGGCTCCGCAGTCGGGCCACACCACCTTGACCACGCCTGCTGTCCGCAGCCGGGGCACACACATTGACCATGCCCCGACCGGTCGCCGAACCGGCCCTCCAACTCCCCGCCGTGCCGATCGATCTCGCCCGGAGACGGCGTTCGAACGGCGCCTGCGCCGTTCCCACTGCCGAGTCCGTCTAGACGGTCGCTCGCGGCCCATCGGCGCCCGGCGGCGCGAGGTGCCCGGTGAGCGCGCGCCGTCGGTGACCGCCATCGCGGGACAGCGGGTCCGAGGGTGGCCCATCACGGCCGCTTCGCTGTCCTGTCTCCCCTCCGCGTTCGCGGGCGCGGAAGCATCACGGCCGGCCGGGCGGGAGCTGGGCCTCGTCGGCCGCCAGCTCGGTCAGCCGCTGCCGCCACGGCGAGCAGGCGCAGGCGGGCGCCGTGCGCGAGCTCCGCCGGCAACTGGTCGATCACCTCGCCCACACGCTCGAGCAGCCGCTCGCCATCGCCCCACGATATGCACTCCACCACCCGTGTCAGGTCGTCGTCCGCCATCTCACCCTCCCCTCGATTAAGGGGCCGGCGTCGGAAGCGAGCACTACTCGCGGAGGCCGGCGTCTGCCGTTTGAGGGCGAGGAACACGAAACGGCCCTCGAGGCTAGGCCACCGAGCGAACGCCGCCGGTCGCCCATCACCGCCACCGCCAGCGGGACGGGTCGGCGTAAACGTCGCCGGCCATCGGCGCCTGCCGGTCCGGCTCGGCCCGCGCCTCGTCCTCCGCGGCGCCGTGCCCCTTGCCCCTTGGCGGCAACAACTCGCCGGACACCACCTCGGGCTCGTCCCTTCCGTTCGCACGTCCCTCGGAGCGCCGCTGCCGCCTCTCGCGGCACGCACGCACCTTCCGGATCGGTCAGATCATGTCCTGGCCTCTTGCGGCCTCCTGGTCGCCCTCGTCGTCACGCGGTGCCGGTAGCCCCAGCGGGCGCCGCTCCTCCCACTCCGGCTCAAGGTCCGGCAGCCTCGCCCGAATCTCCCCGGCCAGCGCCTCCACCAGCTCGCGCCGCGCCATCTCGGCGTACTCCGGCGAAGCGGCCAGCGCCACCCCCGGCTCGCTCGCCTGCCTCAGCAGCCCCGCCAGCAGCTTGCGGCCACCGGCGTCGAACGGCAGGCCGACCGCGTCGAAGTACACCCGGACCACCTCCGCCAACAGCTGGGCCTGGCCCTCCGCCACCGCCGCCTGCCGCTCCGCCGCCCGCTCCGCTGCCTCCTCCAACGAGGCGGTCTTGTCGGTCAGCACGCCGAAGGTCACCGCCGCGTCACGCGCCTCCCGCGTCTTCCCCTGCACCAACAGGTCGCGCACCGTCACGAGCGCCTGGACCGCCGCCGCGTACGCCCCCGCCGCGCCCCTCTGCTTCCGGTCCGCCCAGTCCACCGGGTCCGCCCCGGCCGGCGGCGCCACCTGGCCCGACCGCGCCCGCCAGCTGCGAATGGTCCCCTCCGGGACGCCTGTCCTGCGGCTGGCCTCGTCGCAGCCATGCGCGTCGGCGAGCTTGAGCGCCTCGGCGCGCTTGGCGGGGTCCGTGGCGGGTCGGCGGGCAGCCATCACCGCCACCCGCCTTCCGCTACGGGCTCGCCGCCACCGTCCGGCGTGGAGGCCCGGCCCGGGCGTCCCGACCCGTCCAGCGGCCCCACCTGGCGGCCGGCGCGGCACTTGGCGCAGACGGCGACCAGGGCAGCGTCGATCGCGCTGTCGCACCGGGCGCCGGCGACGCCGGGGCACATGGCGATGGTCGGCGGCGTTGCAACTCTGCGGCTGCTGCGGCTAGCGGCCATGGCCCCACCTGACCCCTTCTCTGCCAAGGCGGGGATCATCCGCAACGCCGCTCCCAGAGCGGGCCCACGGGCCGGGGGGCAAGGGCGTGGCAACAGGTCGACCGCACCGCACCGATGGTGGCAGCGCCACCGGTGGCCCTTTTTACGCAGCGCGCAGCCCACGGTGTGGCTGTACGGCGCGAGGTCCTCGTCGGTGGGCGGGCCCCCGGCTATAGCCTCAGCCTCGAGCCGGTCGACGACGAACGCCATCCCTCGCTCGGCGGGCTCACGGCCCACCACGGCGGCCACCCAGGAGCGCAGCGCGGCCCGCGCGAGGTACTCGTCACGGAGCTGGGCTGCGCGCTCCCGGACCCCCCGCTCAAAGATCAGCAGGTCGCGCCAGCGCCGATCCGCGGCGGCCCTCACCGCCGGCGCCATCCCGCCGTGCACGCGGCACACGCTTGCGCCCCGGACCGCCCACGCTCTACAGCGCACGCCATCCGACCGGTGTGCGCCGCAGCGCACGGTCCAAGACCTGGGAATCGGTGGCGCTCCGTCGCCATGCGCGACGCACAGATCGGTTCCTCTAACTGCCCATGCGGCACAGCGTCCGCCGTGGCGACATTCGGCTTTAAGACCTTGAAGGAGCGACTTCCTGACCGTCCTCAACGTCGCGAGCCCGCCAGACCTCCGCGCGCCACCCTCACCGAGCCATGACACCAGCTCCCATGAGCCAATGCGCTGTCCGTCCTTGAAGTCGGCCACACACTTCCCGAAAAAGTGGCGGATCATCTCTGCGTGGTGCCGCGGCAGGAGACGCATTCGTTGTCCCGAGACGCTGAACATGTACATCGACGACCGCGCCGCGCTCTCGCTCACCGTCTGGGAGCGGGCGCCCTGGAGCGTGAAGTGCTCGGTGGCAAGCGCGGTAAGCAGGGCCTGCCCGTCCACCGTCGCGGCCATGCCGGCAGGTTCGACGGGGCCCGCCGCCTCCCGCCCGGGATGTCTGGCACCCCGCTACCGGAGACGTTCCCCGCCAGAGCGGTGCGAGGCCAGCGCTGGACATAAGCGCTGGGCGGCGGGGCCGGCGGGCCGCAGTCCCGCCGGCCCCGCCCGTGTCTTCAGCTGCCGTCGAGCCCGGAGAACGGACCCTCGGCGTGCACGACCCGTCCCCCAACCACGGTCAGCAGCGACCGCAGGTTGCGGATCTCGTCGGTGGGGACCCGGAAGTAGTCGTCGCTGAGGACGATCAGATCGGCGTGCTTGCCGGGCTCGATCGACCCCAGGCGGTCCTCCTGGTCCAGGAACCACGCGCAGTCCGCCGTCGAGGCGCGCAGCGCCTCTGCTCGCGTGAGCCGCTGGTCGGCCGGCACTCCGGCCATGGCCGGGTCGAACGTCCGGCCGCTCACCGCGTACCAGAGCCGCACGAACGGCGTCCAGGGCGCGACGTTCATCGCGTCGCTCGCCAGGCACATCCGCACGCCGCTCTCGAGGATCCGGCGGAACGGCGGGTTGAAGCCGCGCCCAATCGCGCCCCCGTCCGCCGGCGTCATGCCAGTTCCAAGCCGCTCGGCACGCTCGAGCGTCTCGACCGTCGGTCCGACGTTGTCCTCCCCCGGGTGCGCGATCGTCCAGCGCAGGTCCGCGATCGGATGGATCTCGTTGGCCTGCTCCCACGCGTCCAGGATCGCCACCTGGGTCTCCGACTCGCTGGCGTGGTTCTCGAAGCTCAGCCGGTTCCGGGCCAGATGCTTCGAGATCTCCAGGTACTCCTCGGCCGGCGGTGGCTGGTTGCCCGGGCAGAACACCTCCTCACCGACTCCCAGGTAGCGCAGCCTGTCGTCCCCGAGGAACCCGAGCGCGTGGCGGGTGTCCGCCAGCACCTGCTCCAGCCCCCCGAAGTTGTTCATCAGGTGGAACGCCACTCGGGCGTTCAGGCCGTTGCGCCGCCACAGCTCGATCACCGGCTGGTGCCCGTGCAAGCCGACGGCGAACTCCAAGCAGCCGCCCTGCGGATTGAACGGCTGTTGGTTGCCCTCCGGGTCCTGCCAGGCCGTCAGCCCGAGCGCGTTCGCCGCATCGACGAAGTCAGCCAGGCAGCGTGCCTGCTCCTCGATCGAGAGCGCGTCCAGCTGTTCGATGATCTTCGCGCCGACCGCCGCGACGGCGGGCCCCATGATCTGCCCGGTGGGCTCGCCGTCGGGACCCACGACCACGCCGGGTATCCCGGCCTCGAGCCCGGCCGCCTCGAGCGCGGCCGTGTTGACCTGCACGCCCGGGAAGCTGACGAAGCTCTGCACCCACACCGGGTTGTCAGGGGCGGCGGCGTCGAGCTCGGCCAAGGTGAGCATGCCGGGTTCGTCGAGCTGCCGGACGGTCCAGCCGGTCGTCGTGAAGATCCAGCGGCCGTCGGCGAGCTCCGCGGCCTTGGCCGCGTACAACTCGAGCGCCCGGCTGCGGCTGGTCACGTTGTCCAGCCGCACCGCCTGCGTGAAGCAGTGGTAGCCGTTCCGCAGACCGTGCAGGTGACCGTCGATCAGGCCCGGCAACACCCGCCGCCCACGCAGGTTCACGACCGTCGTCGAGCGCCTCGCGAGCCGCTTGATCCGACCGCTGTGGCCCGTCGCGACGATCTCGCCGTCACGGATCGCCACCGCCCGGACCGTCGATCCGTGCTCGTCGACGGTCGAGATCTTGCCGTTGTAGAGCACGAGGTCCGGCGCCGCCTTCGCCCTCGGGCCGTCGTTGCTTCCGCCCCAGCCGGAATACGCTCCCGCGGCGACCGCCAGCCCCGCTGTCAGCGCAGCCGCGAGCGCAGCCGCCATCGCCGGCCGCCATCGCGGCCGTCTACGCGGTTCCATCTCTCCTCCTCTGATGGCTTGGCACGGCCGAGCCCCGGGCGCAGCCGGATCAGTCTTGCAATCGTTTGCGGAGGTGTCAAGAAGCGAGCTCGGACGGATGCTCGCTTCCGCCGCTTGACGGCCACCGTTGGGCGCGTCGCGACCGTGCTCGTGGCCGGCTCGAACTAGTCGTCGCCACACGCGCTCGCCCCGAGCGCGGCCGCGCCGGCCGCCCCGGTGCCGAACAGTCCCCTGCGCATGAGTCCTCGTCTCCAGGCCATCAGAGTTCTGCCGCGAGCGTGTCCCAGAACATCAGCTCGTACGCCTGGAGCAGCCGAGCGGCACGCCGGGCCCGCTCCGGCGACTCACCCGCCGCGAAGCCCTCGTCCACCACCGCCACGATGCGCGTCTCGAAGCCCTCGGGCGGCGTGGCGAAGAAGTCGAAGAAAGCCACGGCCTCCTCGGGTGCTCCGTAGCGCCGCCGCAGCGCCTCCGCCACCCTGCCGCAGTTGTCACCCCACGCGGTCAGGTTGGCGGCGAACGCCAGGGCCACCTCGGCGCGGGAGCCGTTCAGCCCGAGCCAGGAGACATAGGCCGTGTAGGCCTGGCACCCGGCCCGCGGCTCGTAGGCGTCGAGTGCGGCCTCGTCCAGTCCGACCCACGCGGCGTACGAGCGCAGCAGAGATAGGGCCTGTCCCTCACCCTGCGCCATTGAGAGGAAGAGGTCCCCGGCGAGGTGCGAAGGGAAGCGTGAGGCAAGCATGGCGAAGGCTCTGCGGTCGCTTGCGATGATGGTCCACTGCTCGCTCGCCAGCGCCCGCAGCTGCTCCTCGGGAACGCGCCGCTGCGCGAGCGCGTCGAGGAAACGGTGCGAGCGGATGGCCTGCTCGACGTCGGCGAGCCGCGAGCGCGTGTCGGCAAGCAGCTCCGCGGCCGAAGTCTGGTGGGCTGAAGGCTCCATGAGCTCCTCCCTCCGCTGGAATGACCAGATCAGGTTCCGCGGGTCGGCGCTAGGAAACGCCCCTCTCAGCCCCTCCCAGGGACTCCCCGGTGTGTGAGGGGACGATACCGCGCGCGAGCAGGCCTGCTCCCTGAGTTCCACTGCCGCTGAAAGGGAGGAGCAGCGACGAGTTTCTTATCGCAGCGGCAGGAGGGCAGATGTACGGCTACGTGATCGTCGGCGCGTTCGGCCGGGTGCGGGCTGGCCCACCGCCTCGGCGAGGACAGACACGCAACCACCTCTCCCGCGCCAAACGTGCTCGGGGCTTCGAGATCGCTGAACGCGATGATCTAGATCCGCGGCAACCGGGTCGACTCCCACCTAGCCGTCCGCGAGCTCATCGTAGAGGTCGTTACCCCGCGAGAACTCTACGAAGACGGCGGGCCGCTCGCCCACCGCCCAAGCATCGTGGCCGGGCGGCAGCAGCATGACGTCGTTCGCGCAGAAGTCCGCCTCCGAGCCGTCGTCCATCACGACCCGCAGGGTCCCGTCGAGCACGACCCCGACGTGCGGGAGGAGGCAGCTGTCGGTGCCCGCATGGGGCTTTAGGTCGGCGGACCAGCGCGCTCCCGGGTTGAAGGTGACGCGGGTGACGGTGACGCCCTCCAGCTCGACGGATTCCTTGGTGATGCGGCCGTGCACGTCTGGTTCGGCGGCGTCGAGACTGCCCTTCTGCATGGCCGTGAGCACCATGGACCCTCCTTCCGGTCCGTGTTGCGCCTACGGCGCCTGATGTCTTCTCCTCGCCGTCAGCGCTTGGTCGAGGCACAACTCTATAAAGACGCCCAGCGCTTCCGCGCGGTGATGGCCCCCCGGCTGAGGGGTGGGGTCGGCCGGGCGGCGAGCGCAACCTGAGCAGGGCTGCGCGGGGCGAGTGCGCTTGCGAGGCTGTCCCGGGGAGTCAGCGGGCGCGGGGCGGGGGGCGCCGCTCAAGACGACCCGGCGGCCCCGAGGCGGCCCGCTGGGGGCTACGAATGGCGCTGCGCACGAGTGATGTTCGAGCCGAGGTTCAGCGCGCTTGACTGCTCCTGCGCGAGGAGTAGCGTCAGCGAGGAAGGAAAGGAGGGGCCATGCCGCAGTTCAGCGAGAGCATCGAGATCGCGCGGCCGCCCGAGGAGGTCTGGCGGGCGATCGGCACGCCGGAGCGCTGGTTTGAGGGCTACCTCGAGACCCGTACCCGCTCGGCGGACTACCCGGGGCCCGACACGCGCGACGACCACCTCTACCGCACCCGTCGGAGGGAGGAGGTGGATGCCCGGGTGACCCGCTCGGAGGCGCCGAGCGTGCTCGAGGAGGACCAGGAGGGGAAGACCTTCTCCAGGCACGTGCGCTACAGCCTGAGCCCGTCTCCTGTGGGGACCTCTCTGCGGGTGGAGGACGACGTGAGCTTCAAAGGTCTCGGCAAGCTGGCCGCGCCGATCGCCTCGCGCGACATCAAGCAGCGCTGGGAGACCTCGCTCGCGAAGCTGAAGGCCACAGCCGAGGGCGGACAGTAGTCGCCGACTCCACCGCGCCGGTCCTGCTCGTGCACGCCGTGGGCATCGTCCTTGTTGTGAGCGACACGCTGCGGCGCGCCTCGCAGGCCGGCGCCAAGCCGGACCCGGTCACGGAGGCCCGGCTGGAGGTGGAGCGCGTCGCGGAGCGACGCAGGCGCCGGCGGAAGCGTCCGCGGAACCGGGAGGTGTTCACCTGAGGTGTCG
>JBKGUS010000037.1:0-5714 GCA_046462295.1 Thermoleophilaceae bacterium
CTCCGCTTCAAGGAGTCGAACCGGATCGCCGCCGTGGTCGAGGGCCTGAGCGGCCTGGGCGCCGACATCGAGGAGACGCCCGACGGCTTCGTCGTCCGCGGCGACGGCACGCCGCTGCCGGGCGGCACGATCGACTCCCGCGGCGACCACCGCATGGCGATGCTCGGCGCGGTGGCCGGCCTGGCCTCGACCGGCGGCGTCGAGGTGACCGGGATGGAGGCGGCTGCGGTGTCGTATCCCGGCTTCGAGCGCGACCTGCGCGGCCTGCTCGAGGACTAGCCTCCGGTGCGATGGTGGTCGCGATCGACGGGCCCGCCGGGGCGGGCAAGAGCAGCGTCGCCCGGGCTCTCGCCCGCGCGCTCGGCTTCACCTACCTCGACTCGGGCGCCATGTACCGGGCGGTCGGGCTGATGACGCTCCGGCACGGCGGCGCCGCGTCCGAGCAGGCCCGGCGGCTCGAGCTCGACGTGGGCGACCGGGTGATCGCGAACGGCGAGGACGTGACGGAGGCGATCCGCACGCCCGAGGTCTCCGAGGCCGCCTCGCGCGTGGCGACCAACGACGCCGTGCGCGCCGCGCTCGTCGAGAAGCAGCGAGCGCTGCTCGCGGGTGGCGACTGGGTGGCGGAGGGCCGCGACATCGGCACCGTCGTCGCGCCCGACGCCGCCGTGAAGGTGTTCCTGACCGCGAGCCGCGAGGAGCGCGCCCGCCGCCGGGCGGCGGAGCTCGGCGCGGACCTCGAGACCGTGCTGCGCGACCAGGCGCTTCGCGACGCCCAGGACGAGAGCCGCGAGCACTCGCCGCTCATCGTCGCCCCGGGCGCGATCGAGCTCGACACCACCGGCCTGACCCTGGACGAGGTGGTGGAGCGGATCGTGAGCCTCGTCCGCGAGCGGTCATGAGGCGTCCCAAGGTGGCCGTGCTCGGCTACCCGAACGTCGGGAAGTCCACGCTCGTCAACCGGCTCTCCGGCACGCGCGAGACGGTGGTGCACGAGCAGGCCGGCGTTACGCGCGACCGCAAGGAGGTCGACGCCGACTGGAACGGGCTCGGGTTCACCCTGGTCGACACGGGCGGCGTGGACATGGCGGGAGAGCACGAGATGGCGGACGAGATCCGGCGCCAGTCGCTCGCCGCCCTCGCCGACGCGGACCTGGCCGTGCTGGTGGTGGACGCCCGCGCCGGCCTACGCCCCGGCGACGCCGAGCTGGCGCGCGAGCTGCGCGGCGGCCCGGTGCCTGTGCTGGTGGCCGCCAACAAGGTCGACGCGGGCTCGCAGGAGGGCCTGGCGGCCGAGTTCTACGGGCTCGGACTGGGCGACCCCATGCCCGTGTCCGCCACCCAGGGGCTCGGCACCGGCGACCTGCTCGACAGGATCGTCGAGCGGCTCCCGGCAGCGGGGGAGGAGGTCGGCGAGGCGACCCGCCTCGCGGTGATCGGCCGGCCCAACGTGGGCAAGTCGTCGCTGGTCAACCGGCTGCTGGGCGAGGAGCGCGTGATCGTCACGCCCGTTGCCGGCACCACGCGCGACGCGATCGACACCCGGATCGACTTCGATGGCCGCGAGGTCGTGCTCGTCGACACCGCAGGGTTGCGACGCCGCACCAAGGTGGCCGGCACGGTCGACTACTACGCCCAGCTCCGCTCGGAGCAGGCCGCCGACCGGGCCGACGTGGCGATCGTGGTGTGCGACGCGAGCGAGGGCGTGACGAGCGAGGACTTCCGCGTGGCCGAGCTGGCGATGAAGAACAAGTGCGCGACCGTGATCGCCCTCAACAAGTGGGATTTGACGCGTACGGACCTGGAGGACGCCAAGGCGCGCGTCGCGAAGAAGCTGCGCCAGCGCCCGCAGGTGATGGCCGTGTCGGCGAAGACGGGCCGCGGCCTGAAGCGGCTCGTTGCCGAGGCGCTCTGGCTGGCGGACCGATCGCAGCAGTGGATCCCGACGCCGGAGCTGAACCGCTTCCTGGGCGACCTCCAGACCGAGCGCCAGCCGCCCGCGGTGCGCGGCAAGCGGCTGCGCATGTACTACATGGCCCAGTTCGAATCAGGCCCGCCGCGGTTCGCCGTGCAGGTCAACAACCGCGGCCTCGTCACGCGCGACTACGCCTACTTCCTCGAGAATCGGCTGCGCGAGCGATACCGGCTGCACGGCGTGCCGCTCGTGATCGACTTCAAGACGTCGAGGGGCCGCTAGGCTTCCGCGCCTGATGACGACCCGCCAGCTGTCTGACAACGAGTTCCTCTTCACTTCGGAGTCCGTGACGGAAGGCCATCCGGACAAGATGGCCGACCAGATCTCCGACGGCGTGCTGGACGCGGTGCTGGCCGAGGACCCGGCCGGCCGCGTGGCTTGCGAGACGCTCGTCAACACCGGCCTGATCCTCGTCTCGGGCGAGATCACGACCGACGTTTACGTGGACATTCCGCGGATCGCGCGCCAGACCGCCGAGCGAATCGGCTACACCGACGCCCGCGCCGGCTTCGACTTCCGCACCTGCTCCGTGATCACGGCCATCGACGAGCAGTCGCCGGACATCGCCCAGGGCGTGGACGTGGCGTACGAGGCGCGCCACGACCCCTCGGACGAGGATCCGCTCGACGCCACCGGGGCGGGTGACCAGGGCATGATGTTCGGCTACGCCACGCGCGAGACCAGAGAGCTCATGCCGATGCCGATCCTGCTCGCGCACAAGCTGGCGCACCGGCTGGCCGAGGTCCGCCGCGGCGATGTGATGCCGTACCTCCGCCCGGACGGCAAGACCCAGGTCACGGTCCGCTACGAGAACAACCGCCCGATCGAGATCGAGCGGGTGCTCATCTCGACGCAGCACAAGCCGGGAATCGATTCGGAGACGTTGATCAAGCCCGACCTCTTCGACCACGTGGTGCATCCGGTCCTGCCCTCCGAGCTCTACGACGAGAAGAAGCTGCTCGACGACGAGGGGCGCAACTTCCTCGTCAACCCGACGGGCAAGTTCGAGCTCGGAGGCCCCATGGGGGACTGCGGGCTCACAGGGCGCAAGATCATCATCGACACCTACGGGGGCATGGCGCGCCACGGCGGCGGCGCGTTCTCGGGCAAGGACCCGTCGAAGGTCGACCGCTCGGCCGCCTACGCGGCGCGCTACGTCGCCAAGAACGTGGTGGCGGCGGGGCTCGCCGAGCGCTGCGAGATCCAGGTCGCCTACGCGATCGGCGTGGCTCGCCCGGTGTCCGTGATGGTCGAGACCTTCGGGACGGAGAAGATCTCGCGTTCGGAGATCGCGCGGCTCGTGGACGAGCACTTCGACCTGCGGCCCGCCGCCTTCCGCAAGGAGCTCGACCTGCACCGGCCGATCTACCAGAAGACCGCGGCCTACGGGCACTTCGGCCGTGAGGACGCCGACTTCACATGGGAGAAGACGGACAAGGCGCAGACGCTCCGCGCCGCCGCCGGCTTGGTGGAGCGCAGCGAGGCACTTCGCTAGCCGGCCGCCAGCACGCCCTCCCGCTCCAGGAGGAGCATGCCGAGCGCCTGGGCGCGACGGGCGGCCTCATGGTCGCCCTCACCGGCAGCCACGATCGAGCCCTTCATGAGGATGTGCCACTGGCGCGCGACGGCCTCGGGATCGTTCACGCCCGCCTCCTCTGCGAACTCCTGCACGAGGCCCCGGACCGTGGCCAGGTGCCCGGTGGTCGCCTCCCGGACCGGGTGTCCCAGTTCGCCGAACTCGAGCAGCACGTTGATGAACGAGCAGCCCTCGAAGTCGGGCTGCCGGAACCACTCGTCGAAGACGTCGAAGATCGCGAGCATCCGGCCCGGCCCGTCGTCGGCGCGGCTGCTCGCCTCGGCGTGCAGCCATTCCATCGTCCAGCGCTTCTCGCGCTCCTGGAGGAACGCGAGCACCAGCGCTTCCTTCGAGCGGAAGTGGCGGTAGAGGCTCATCTTCGCCACGCCGGACGTCGCGATGATCCGGTCCACACCCACGGCCCTGATGCCGTGACGGCTGAACAGGTCGTACGCCGTGTCGAGGATGCGCTCACGAGCAGAGAGCATCGGGGCGAGCATAGCGTCGGCTACTTGCGGGGGTTTTCGCCCGACCGCACGCGGTAGACGTCGACCTCGCCGCGCACGCCCTTGATGCGGCGACTGCCGACCAGCGACCAGGCGTAGCCGTCCTGAGCCGCGTCGTGCACCTCCTTGGACGTCACGACGGTCCCGCGGCGCGCGAATGACGTCAGCCGCGAGGCGAGGTTCACCGGGCGGCCGTAGAGGTCGCCGGCGCGCGGGAGCGCCTCGCCTGAGGCGATTCCGGCGCGTAGCAGCGGCCGGTCGTCGTCCTCGCGGGAGGACTCGACGAGCCCGAGCATGGTGTCGAGCACAGGCGGCGCGTCGGGCGCCACGAGCATCGCGGCGTCGCCGATCGTCTTCACGAGCCGGACCGGCGGGCGCACCGCGTCCTCGACCTGCTCCTCGAAGCCGGTCACCACGGCGCCGAGCTCCTCGGGCGGGACCCGCTCGCCGAGCCGGGTGAAGCCGACGATGTCGACGAACCCGACTACCACCTGCTGCGCGTCGGGCAGCCGGCCGCTCTGCAGCTCGGCCTGGCCGACCACCGCCTGGCGGATCTGCTCGCGGAGGCGCAGGTTGAGCATCTGCGTGAGCGTCGGGCCGGCGAGCGGGCCGAGCTCGCGCAGCGTCTCGGCGTAGCGCAGGCCGAGGTCGCGCTCGGTGTCGCCCGGGCGGAGGAGCGCGGAGCCGAGGGTCGAGGTGAGTGAGGCGGCCACACCCGCCATGGCCTGGCTCATGGTCCGCGTGAGCTCCAGGAAGCCCTGCCGGTCGATTCCCGCCTCGAGCAGTCTCGCGGCGCTGCGAGCCAGTTCCGCTTCCTCCGCGGTGACCACGGGATCCTCGGGGTCGACGGCCGGAAGGCCAAGAGCCCGGCGCGCCTCCGTCAGGAAGTCGAGCTCGAGCCCGGTCTCCTCGGCCACGTCGACCTGCCGCAGGCGCGGGCCCTCGCCCGCCAGCACGAGCTCCATGGGCAGGAGCGCGAGGCGGCCCTGGGCCGCCGCCTCGCGCAGCTCCTCGAGCGGGCAGCCGGCCTCTTCCAGCGTCTGGAGCAGCTCGCGCCGCGCCTCGCGCGCACGCTCGTCCTCCAGACCGTCGAGCAGCCCCTCCGCCTCGAAGTCGGTCGCCACCGGCACATCGTCACAAATCGGCGTCGCGACTGGGCCCGTCCGGGCGCTCGCGTACGTTCGGTGCCGTGATCGCCAAGGTCGAGCCGCTGACCCCTGCCCGCGCCCTGCGCGGCCCGTTCGACTACCGGCTGGCCGGGGCGCTGGAGGGCGTGGGGGTGGGGAGCATGCTCGTGGTGCCGTTTGGCCGGCGCCGGCTGCTCGGGGTGGTGGTGGAGCTGGCCGAGCGGAGCGAGATCCCGCCCGAGCGCTTGGTGCAGCCGCTGGCGGCACTCGAAGCGGACGTGCCGGAGCCGCTCGTGAGACTCGGCCTCTGGGTGGCGCGCGAGTACGTGTCGACGCCGGCACGCGGCCTGGCGCTCGTGCTGCCGCCGGGGACGGGAACGGGGGCCGGCCGGCCGCTGCGGCCGAAGCGCTCGCTGCGGGCGGCGCTGACGGACGAGGGGCGGGCGGCGCTCGCCTCCGACACGCGTCTCGGCCGGCGTCAGACCGCGGTGCTGCGCGCGCTCGCCGCAGGGCCGGCCTCGGTCGCCGCC
>JBKGUS010000038.1:0-6381 GCA_046462295.1 Thermoleophilaceae bacterium
GGTCGGCGCCGTCCGCCGGCGCTGCCTCCGGCGCTCCGCGCTCCGGGACGAGCGCGAGGAGGAGCACGGCGGAGACGGCGTAGGTGGCCGCGTCGGCGAGCAGCACCTCGGCGGGGCCCACCGCGGCGATCAGCGCGCCGCCCAGCGCCGGGCCGAGCACCAGCGGAAGCCGGTTGGCGGCGCCCATGACGGCATTGCCTCGCGTGACCTCCCCGGCCGCCTCGCCCAGTAGCTCGGGCAGGATGATGCGCTGCGAGGCGAGATGGGCCGGGAAGAAGGCGCCGACCAGGAAGGCGAGCGCGAGCAGGGGCGCGAGGTCGAGCGCGCCGAGCCAGTGCAGCAGCGGGATGGCGGCGACGACCGGGACGCGGGCGGCGTCGCACAGGATCATCGTGCGTCGCGGGCCGAGCCGGGCGGCTAGCGCCCCGCTCGGGATGCCGAGCAGCGCCATCGGGAGCCACTCCACGGCAGCGACGAGCCCGGCGCGGGCGGGCGAGCCGGTCGTGGAGAGGACGAGCCAGGGCAGCGCGATCGCGGTCATGGCTGCGCCGGTCGTGGAGACGATCTCCGCGGCCAGTAACGCGCGGAGGCCGGGCGCCCTCGGGATCACGGCACCGAGCCGGACTGGGGGAAGGCCTGGAGGAGTACGACCACCCGCTCCGCGCCCTCCCCGTCCGGTCCCGCGTCGCGGTACCGGAAGATCGTGGCGAGCAGCTCCGCCTTGAGAGCCTCGAGCTGGGCGGGCGTGAGGCGCATGACGAGATCCGAGAGCTCGGACGCGTCCTGCCACTCGGGGCTCCAGTCCTCGAGCTCGTCGATCCAGCGCGCCTGCCAGCGCGCGTAGTCGCCGACGACGCGGCGCATGAACTGGCGCGCCGCCTCGCCCTCGCCCGGCCCGGCGCCGAGGAACGCGGCCGGCGACCACTCCGTCAGCTCGTGAGCCGCGCGCCACCAGCGCTCGCGCCCCGTCTCGTGGTCCGGGTCGTCCTCGACGAACCCGTATCGGGCGAGCATGCGGAGGTGGTAGCTGGTCGCGCCGGAGCTCTCGCCATAGCGCCGAGCGAGCATGGACGCGGTGGCCGGCCCGTCGAGCCTCAGTGCCGCGAGGAGCTTGCCGCGCAGGGGGTGGGCGAGGGCCCGGAGGGCCTGCGGATCCTCGAGGGCATAGCTCCTCTCAGACATCGCCAACAGATCTTTGCAAAGAAGCGTTTGCGATGCCGTCGGATGAGGGAGAGCGCGGCTGGCCGGGCGCTACGGCCGCAGCCCGCGCTGCTTCGGACCGCCACCGACCTCGTGCAACACGAGCTCATGCGCCCGTTCCGCCCAATCGCACAGGATCGGGCGCGTGTCGCGCGGGTCGATGCTCTCCTCCACGCTGAAGCGCTCCGCCGTCCGGAACGGCGAGGTCACCGCCTCCAGCCGCGCCGCTATCGAGGCGCGGAGCGCCGCCGGGTCCTCGGCCGCCTCGAGCTCGCGGCGGTAGGCGGCTTCCAGGCCGCCCGCCATCGGCAGCGAGCCCCAGTTGCCCGACGGCCAGGCGAACCGCAGGTTGAGCCGCGAGCCGTCTCCGTGCCCCGCGCCCGCCACGCCGTAGACCTTCCGCACCAGGATCGACACCCACGGAACGCTCGCCTGCACCACCGAGAACAGGCCTCGCGAGCCGCGCCGGATCGTCCCCCGCCCACTCCGCCTCCGTTCCGATCACGAAGCCCGGCACGTCCACGAAGTTGACGACGGCAGGTGGAACTGATCGCACATGTCCACGAAGCGCGCCGTCTTCTCGGCGGCGTCGGCGGTCACGCCGCCGCCGTAGTGCTCGGGGTCCGATGCCAGCACGCCCACCGGGCGCCCGCCGAGCCGCGCCAGGCACGTGATCGTCGGACGTCCGAACGCCGTCCCGAGCTCGAACGCCGAGCCGCGGTCCAGCACGAGCTCGAGGATGCGGCGCATCTTGTACGTCCGGCGCGGCTCGCGCGGGACGATCGACAGCAGCTCCTCCTCGCGGCGGCCGGCCGGATCGGAGGTCGGCACGACGGGCGGCGCCTCCCACACGTTCGCGGGCAGGTAGGAGAGGAAGTGCTTCATCTGGCCGAGCGCGTCGTCCTCGTCGGAGGCCACGTTGTCCACCGCGCCGGCGCGGGACTGCATGCGCGCGCCGCCCAGCTCCTCCTTGTCCGGCGTCTCGCCGAGCCCCGCCATCGCCACCACCGGCGGCCCCGCCACGAACAGCTGCGCGCTCCCCTTGACGATCACGGAGAAGTGCGAGCAGACGACGCGCGCCGCCCCCAGGCCGGCGACCGGCCCGAGCGCCCCCGCCGCCACGGGCACGATCGAGAGGTTCTCCACGACCAGGTCGAAGCCCGGCAGCGGCGGCACGTACGAGAAGCCCATCTGTTCGAGCGACTTGACCGAACCGCCGCCACCCGTGCCATCCACCAGTCGCACCAGCGGGAGCCGCAGGTCGTGCGCGAGCCGCTCGGCGTAGACGGCCTTCTCCCAGATGGCGGCGTCGGCGGCGCCGCCGCGGATCGTGAAGTCGTCGCCCTGGACCACGGCCCGGCGGCCGTCGATGCGGCCCTGGCCGACCACGGTGTTGGCGGGAACGAAGCCCTCGAGCTCGCCGTCCGCGCCGTAGCTCGCGCGCCCGGCGAGGGCACCGGTCTCGTGGAAGCTGCCGGGGTCGAATAGCCGCTCGATCCGCTCGCGGACGGTCAGCCGCCCGGACGCGTGCTGGCGCGCCACGCGCTCCTCGCCGCCCATGCGGCGGGTGAGCTCCTCACGGCGCCGGAGCTCCTCGAGCTCGGGCTCCCAGGACATCTACTCGCCGGCCGAGTCGGCGAACGCCTCGCGGCCGGCGCGGGTGCGCAGCTCGTGCAGCGTCCCGATCTGCTGCTCCGCTCGCTCGATCAGGCGGGCGATCCGGTCGGCGTCGAGCTCCGGCACCAAGTCAACGACGTCGCGCAGCGTGCGCCACATCGAGAGCTTGGCGTTGACCCCCGTGATGAGCCCCTCGATCTCGACCATGCGGCTCAGCGGCGAGTAGCCCGTGAGCTGGCCGTTCAGCTTGAGGCGGCCTGCCTTCTCGGCCGCCCAGAAGGCCATGTTCTTCGCGCGGTCGGCCCCGAATCCGAGGTCGTCCATGATGCTCTCGAGCGAGCGGCGGTCCGCCGCGATGTCATCGGCCAGCTTGGCGAGCGGCTCGCCGTAGGGCGTGTCCTCGTTGGCGCCCCGGGCTCGGCGGGCGAGCTCGGCCCCTCCGGTCGACCCCGCCAGGTGGTCCTGCAGGTAGATGCGGAGGAGCTTTCGTTCCATGGCGGTCGTAGTCTGCCCGAATGGCGAGCGAGAGCGAGCTCGAGCGCGCGCTGGCCGACGCGGGCGGAGCGGATGCCCCGCGCGAATGGGGGGCGCGGCTGCGCGAGCTACTGCGTGCCGAGCTGGAGCGGGGCGCGCGGGAGATGGGGGAGGCGCGAAGCGGACGTGAACGGCCGGTGGCGCTGGCGGTGGCGGCGTCGGAAGCGGATACCCGCGCGCCCGGCGCAGTCGTCGCGGCGCTCCCGCTCCCGCCCGAGCTCCGCGCCGACGCCGGCGCCGTTGCGGAGCGCGGCGCGACCCTCGCTGGGGCGGCCGTCGAGGCGCTCGTGGAGGCATCCGACCCGGATCTCCCGCGGTCCGGGGACGACCTCGCCCTCCTCCTAGGCGCGTGCGACGGCTTCCTCGCCCTCTCCTACCCGGCCAGGGACCCGCGCCTCTCCGCCGCATACGCGCGCGAGGCGCTCGACGAAGCGGTCGCCTCGATCGACCGTCTCCGTGCGCAGGCCCACCTCCTCCCGGGCCACGCCATCGCCGCCGAGGACCTGCGCGCCCCGATCGGCGCGACCCACCCGCTGCGGGTCGCCGAGGCCGTGACGAGGCTCGGCGTCTCGCCGCTCGACGAGGACGCCGTCGAGCGCCTCGAGCCCGAGCTGCTGCGCCTGCTCGAGCCGGCCGGCCGCGCCACGCGCGCTCACGACGACCCCGACCCGCGCCGCCGCGCCATGCGCCGCATCCTCCAGCGCCTCGACGGCATGGGCAAATGGGGCGGCTACCACACCGCCTTCGACCACCTGGCACGCGGCTTCGCCGGCAACGACCGGGCGCTCGCCTTCGAGGTGGGGGAGGAGCTCGTGAACGCCGGCTTGCTCTCCGAGAAGCCGAGCGTGGGCCAGCGCCACGTGTCCCTCAACCCGCGCAAGGCGGCCGAGATCCGCACCCTGATCGAGGACGGCGCCCTGCCGCCTGGGCTCAGCGCTCGGTGACCAGCAGCCTTCCGTCCGGCCCCACGCTCAGCGCGCGCCGCCCCGCCACCAGCTCCGCCAGCTCCTCGCCGACCAGCTCGCGGCGCCAGCCCTGGGTCACGCGGATGTGGTTGCCGCCCTCACCGCGGCGGAGCGCTGACACGAGCGCGGCCAGCTCCGCCTGCGTGGCGATCAGTTCCACCGCCACGCCCTCCTCCATAGAGCGCTGCCGCACCAGCGCCTGGGCCAGCGACACGAGCGGCGCGTCTGCCGAGTCGCGCGACGGCGGCTGCGCCGGGGGCGGTGGCGCGTCGCGTCGCCGGCCGCGCTCGATCGCCTCGAGCAGCTTGTCACCGCGGCGGTGGAACGTCTGTGCCGGCAGCCCGCGGATATGCTCGAGCCCGTCGCGGTCGCGCGGCGCGCGCCGGGCCAGCTCGATCAGCGCCTGGTCGGGCAGCACGTAGCTGGGCGGCCGGTCCATCGAGCCGGCCACGTGCTCGCGCCACTCGACCAGCTCGCGGGCCACCGCCCGGCCGCGCTCGTTCAGGCGACCCAGCCGTGGGAGCCGCTCGTAGACCCGGTCGGGCGCGCGCTCGTCGCTCGAGGCCTCCAGCGCCAGGCACTCTTCCCGCGCCCACTCGAAGCGGCCCCGCGCGCGGAGCCGCCGCTCGATCTCCTCGCCGAGCGCGAGCAGCAGGCGCGCGTCGTCGGCCGCGTACTCGAGCTGCTGGGCGGTGAGCGGGCGGCGGTCCCACTTCGTGAACCCCTCCGACCCCTTCAGCCGAACGCCCAGCACCTTCCGCACCAGCGACTCGTAGCCCTCCTGGTTGCCGAAGCCGAGGAACCCCGCCGCCAGCTGGGTGTCGAACACGCCGCGGACCTCGGTCGACCAGACGCGGCGCAGGATCGCGATGTCCTGGCGGCCGGCGTGCACGACGACCTCGACCGCGGGATCGGCCAGCACCCGGGCGAGCGGAGCGGGATCCGGCGGGTCGTCGGCGAGCGGGTCGACAACGTCGGTCCGCACGCCGTCCGGCGCGTCCGGGTCGGGAACGGCCACCTGTGCCAGGCACAGGAGGGCCTGGTAGCGGCGTTCCGACACGAACTCCGTGTCGATCGCGATACGCCCCTGTGCGGCGGCCCTCTCTGCCAGCGCGGCTGTCACGAAGCCGCCACCATACTCAGGAGAGATGTCCATCCTCGCGACAGCGCTGACGGTGGCGGGCGGGCTGGTGGCCCAGCCGGCCGTCCCGCCCCCGGCGCCGGCCGCCGCCCAGGGCGAGACCGTCATCGGCCGTTCCGCCCAGGGCCGCCCGATCCGGGCCGTGCGGGTCGGCTCGCATCGCGCCCGCGTCAAGGTGTTGGTTGTCGGCACCGTCCACGGCAACGAGCCGGCCGGCAGGGCGGTGGTCGACCGCCTGCGCCGGGTCCGGCCGCCGCGCGGCACCGCCCTGTGGCTGATCGAGGACGCCAACCCGGACGGCTCCGCGGCCGGCACCCGCCACAACTCGGCCGGCGTCGACCTGAACCGCAACTTCCCCTACCGCTGGCGCCACCAGGACGGTGTGTACGAATCCGGACCGGGGCCCGCCTCGGAGCCGGAGACGCAGGTGATCCAGCGCTTCGTCGAGCGCCACCGTCCGCGTATCACACTCTGGTACCACCAGGCGCTGCGGATGGTGGTGAAGAGCACGGGCGACGCCAAGCTCGAGCGGCTCTACTCGCGCCTCTCGGGTCTGCCCCGCAAGCGGCTGCCGCGCTACCACGGGACGGCCGTGTCGTGGCAGAACACCACGTTCCGCGGCGACACCGCGTTCGTGGTCGAGCTGCCCGGCGGCGCCCTGTCCACCGCCGGCGTACGCCGCCACGCGCGCGCGACGCTCGCGCTCGCGCGGGCCGTGGCGCCCCCGCGCGTCGTCTCGAAGCCGATCCCGTACGACGCCAAGCGCAAGGCCGACATGCGCGCCTACGCCCAGCGCCACTACGGCATCGACGACCACCGCCTGCGCGACCCGGAGGTGATCGTCCAGCACTACACGGTCACCGACACGTTCCCGCCGGTCTACAACACGTTCGCCCCGAACCGCCCGGACGTGGAGCTCGGCGA
>JBKGUS010000039.1:0-2997 GCA_046462295.1 Thermoleophilaceae bacterium
TACCAACCGGCGTGATGAAGACGACCGGTTGGTGCTCCCGCTCTCGTCGCAGGGCGTTGCACCAGGCCGACCTGTAGCCCGCGGATCGGCTGGAAGTTGGAGCGCACGATGCGCCCCTTCCACCTGGGGCTGGATCCTCGAGGCCTGGGCCGGGCGCGAGGAGCGTGCGGCAGAGCCGGCCCGACCCGGGAGTCGCCGGCTCGGGCGCCTAGCCGGCCGCGAGCTCAGACTCAGGGATTGGCTACGGAGGGCGATCCGGCCGCCGTGTCGGCCTTCATGGCCAGCGCGATGCTCGCCCACACGATCACGATGCCCGTGGCCAGGAAGGCGAAGAACCCGAGCGGCGTCAGTCCGGCGATGCCGATTACCAGCGCCACCCACCCGAGCGGCCGCGGGAGGCCTCCGTGGCGCAGGACCGCAAGGCCGAGCGCCAGGTTGAACACCGCCGTCCCCACCGCAACTGTGAAGAACATATCGCTGTTGAGCGCGTTAAGTGTGAGGATGGCGGGGGGCGGCAGCTCGTCCGCCGCATCGCCAAGCGTGAATCCGATCCCGGCGAAGATCGACGCTCCGACCGCGATCACGACGCCGCCGAGAAGGGCCACGGTCGAGAGCCCGCCCTCATCGCCCGCCGCCGCTCGCAGGGCCCGGCGCAGGCTCCCGAGAAAGAAGATCAGCGCCACGCACCCCAGGGCAAGCAGAGCCGATGCCAGCGCCTGCGAGTCGTCATTGTCGAGGTAGAAGTCGACGATCTCCCGGGTCGAATCGTCGGTGCCGGGTGTCTCGCCGCCAACCAGAAAGGCGACGATGGTCAGGACTACGAAGAGAATCCCGGTCAAGGGACCGATCGCCTTCGCGTTCATGCGACTCCTTTGATGGGTGGGCCGTTGTTCGCGCACCACCCTCTCATAAGCTGTAGCGGTCGCGTCAGCGTGTGCGTTGCCGCGCCAGCCGGGTCCCGCAACAGAGGAAGACGAGAAGTCACTCTCAGCTGATCGCGCACTTCTCCCTTCGCGTGAACCCGACACTCCGGCCGGATACCCATCAGCTCGTGCTGTGGACGAAAACCGGGAGCCGAGCCCAGCTGGGAGCAGACGCGTCGTTTCCATGCAACGCGACGCTGATGTGAGAAGAGAACCCCGGAGGACCCTCGCCCTGTCGGTATGCCATCGGCGCGCCGCGCGCTAGCACCCAGGCCATCGCCCGCCGCCGGCTGACTCAATCGCCGCTAACGACCCGCAACTTCGGCTGGCTCTCCTCGGCCTGCAGGATGGCGGCCTGCCATTTTCCGGGCAGATCCTCGAAAGTGTCCGCGTCGAGCAGCGCCTCGTGGAACTCGCGGCGCTGGCGGGCGCCGATCGGTCGCCAGCACTCCGGCCACTCGCATCTCAGCGGGTTGGAGCAACACGGCCCAGCCTCTACGAACTCGCCGCCCACCTCACGGCCGACGATGCGGCCAGCGTTCGGCCCGTTCTGGACCATGTAGACCGTCTCGGGCTGGGCCTCGAAGCGGCCGGCGTAGACCGACTGCCGCGGCTCGCGACGTGGCTGGTCGGCGGGCTGTCTGAGGAACCGGCTCATGCGGCGACCACCAGCATGTCTCTGCCCTCGCGGAACCGCTTGCTGTAGACCGACTCCCGCTTCGGCTCGTTGCCGAACCGCTGCCATCCGTCGATTGCCATGACGAGCGCCACGATCGGGTCGATGCGATGCGCCGATCGGTCCTTGGCCGGCTTCACGTTCCCGGCCGCGTCCATCGTCGCCGCCATGTTCGACGCGCACCAGCGGAGCAGCGGATCGCCGCCGTGGCGCAGCTTCCCCTCAACAACCAGCCGTTGCAGCTCCTTCGTCGGTGCCGACAGGCTCGAGAACCCCTGCCCGACCTCCACCATCTCGACCCCTTCGTCCTCGAGCTCGCGCACGATCTGCGAGCTGTTCCAGCGGTCGAACTCGACCGACCGCAGATCGAACGCCGCCGCCGCCTCCAACACCGCCTGCTTGACGTAGGCGTAGTCGATCACCGGCCCCGGCGTCAGCGTCAGCGACCCTTCCTCGGCCCATAGCCGGTAGGGCACCCGGTCGCGTCGTTCGCGCTCGAGAATCCCTTCCTCGGGCAGGAACGCCCAGACGTACACGTCGGTCCCCTCGACCAGCACCGCGAACGCGGTCAGGTCCGTGGTTGCGGACAGATCGAGCCCGCCATACGCCTCGCCCGTCTTGCTCGGCGTGGGGTCGCAGGCGTCCCAGGCGTGCATGTCGAGGTATCGCTCCGCCTGCCCCACCCACTGCGACAGCAGCAGCGTCCGGAAGGCGTTCTGCTCGGTCGGCTGGTTCTCGGCCCGCTTGGCGTGCTCGCGGTAGCTGTCGATCGACACCGTCTCCCCCAAAGATGGGTTCGCACGCTTCCAAACCTCTTCGTCGGTCCAGTCGGCGTCCATCGGGGCGCCGAACACAACGCCCAGAAACGCATCGTCGACAGCGTTCCCCTCGTGGATCTCGCGCACCAATTCGTGCTGCTCGAAGCAGACCGACAGCTGGTCCCAGCCGGCCGTCGAGATCGCGAAGACAAGCGGCTGCTCGCGGGCGCCCTGCGCCGACGTAAGGGCATTCCACATGTCGCGCGTCTTTTGCGTCATCAGCTCGTCGAAGACGAGCCCGTGCAGGTTGAGTCCGAACTGCTGCTTCGACTCGCGCGACAGGCAGCGCAGGATGCCGCCCGGGTTGTCGCGCAGCTTCATCTCGAGCGCCGAGTTGTAGATCAGCGTCTGCTCGAACAGCTCCGGGTTGCCCTCGATCATGTGGCGGGCAGCGCCGTAGCAGAGCTTCGCCTGCTCCTGGTCGTACGCGGCGAACCCGATCTGTGGCCCCGCCTCGCCATCGCCATAGGCCAGATACAGCGCGATCGCCCCGGCCAGCATCGTCTTGCCCGACTTGCGCGGCGCCTCCACGTAGCAGCGGCGGTACAGCCGCGTCCCGTCCGCCCGGTGCCAGCCGAAC
>JBKGUS010000040.1:0-5375 GCA_046462295.1 Thermoleophilaceae bacterium
ATCGACGGCGCGCTCATCGGCGGCGCCTCGCTGGACGCTGCCGGCTTCGCGGCGATCGTCACCTCGGCGAGCCGGTCGGGGGGCACCTTCTCGAGCCCCTCTCGCACCTGGTGGCGAAGCTTCCGCTGCGTCTCGCCGCGCTCGCGCTCCTCCTCCGTCTCGCCGACGCACAGGATCGGGTGCAGCCCCGCGGCCAGCGCAGCCGGCACCTTCTGCTGCATCGCCCGGTCGGTCTCGCAGTTGTACTCGCGCCGCTCCGAGTGGCCAAGGACCACACCGTCAACCCCGGCCTCCACAAGCATCGCGGCCGACACTTCCCCGGTGAAGGCGCCGCTCTCCTCCGAATGCATGTTCTGGGCGAGCACCTTCACGCCGCTGCCGCGCAGCTTCTCCACGCACACGTCGAGCGCGGTGAACGGCACGCAGAGACCCACGTCCGCCGGGCGGCGCGACTCGTCCGGGAGCAGCTCGAGGAGTCGCTCGCAGTACTCGGCGGCCTGCGCGCGCGTGCCCCACAGCTTCCAGTTGCCCGCGATGAAGGGTCTGCGGCCATCGTCAGGCATCGTCGAGCGCCTCCACCCCCGGCAGCCGCTTGCCCTCGAGCAGCTCGAGCGCCGCGCCGCCGCCCGTCGACAGGTGGTCCACGTCGTCGTCGAGGCCGAACTGCGCCAGCGCGGCGGCGGAGTCGCCGCCGCCCACCACCGTGGTGCCCGGCGCCCGCGCCACCGCCTCGGCGACCGCGCGCGTGCCGTCTGCGAACGGCTCCAGCTCGAAGGCGCCCATCGGCCCGTTCCAGAACACCGTCCCGGCCCGCGCCACCTCCTCGCCGTAGGCCTGCGCGGTACGCGGGCCGACGTCGAGACCCATCCAGCCGTCCGGCACCTCGGTGCCCTCCTCCACGCGTCGCTCGGCCTCGGCGTCGAAGCGGTCGCCCAGCACGAGGTCGACTGGCAGCAGCAGGTTGCAGCGCGACGACGCGGCCTTGTCGAGTGCCCGCCGGGCAAGCTCGACGCCCTCCTCCTCGACCAGCGAGTCGCCGGTCGACCTGCCTTGGGCACGGAAGAAGCTGAAGCACATCGCGCCGCCCACGAGCAGCGTGTCGGCCGTGTCGAGGAACGTGTCGATCAGCGCGACCTTGTCGGTGACCTTGGCGCCGCCGAGCACCACGACGAGCGGCCGCTCTGGCGACTCGACGATCGAGCGCAGCGTGGTCACCTCGCGCTCGAGCAGCAGGCCCGCCACGGCCGGGCGCAGGTACTCGGTCACGCCCGCCGTCGACGCGTGGGCACGGTGCGCGGCGCCGAACGCATCGTTCACGTACGCGTCTGCCAGGCCGGCCAGGTCCTCCGCCAGGGCGGGGTCGTTCTCCGCCTCCCCGCGCTCCCAGCGCGTGTTCTCGAGCACCAGCACGCCGCCGGCCGCGAGCCGCTCGGCGCCGCGGCGCACCTCCGGCCCGATCACGTCTGGCGCCTGGTGCACCGGCGCGTCGATCAGCTCGCCCAGCCGCTCGGAGACCGGCGTGAGCGAGGTCTCGGGGTCGCGGCCCTTCGGCCGGCCCAGGTGCGAGCAGAGGATCAGCGCGGCGCCGCGGTCGAGCAGCAGCTCGATCGTCGGCAGCGCCGCGCGGATGCGCGCGTCGTCGGCCACCTGGCCGCGCTCGAGCGGCACGTTGAAGTCCACCCGGGCGAGCACGCGCTCACCCTCGACAACCTCGAGATCCCGAACGGTGCGCTTGCCGAATCCCGTCTTCAACGGATACCCATCCGTGCGCACGCGGCCGAGCCGCGTGCTTCCGGCCTCACGCAACCGGCGCCCCCGCCAGCACGCGCTGCGCCAGGTCCACCACCCGGTTCGAGTAGCCCCATTCGTTGTCGTACCAGGCCACGACCTTCACCAGCCGCTCGTCGATCACCATCGTCAGCGGCGCGTCGAACACCGACGAGTACGGCGAGCGGACGATGTCGCTCGACACGATCGGGTCCTCGTTGTACTGGAGGATCCCCTCGAGCGACCCGCTGTCGGCCTTCGAGGCGAAGGCGTCGTTGATCTCCTCCTTGGTGGTCGAGCGGCCGACCTGGCAGACGAGGTCGACGACCGAGCCGGTGATCACGGGCGCCCGCACGGCGATCCCGTTCAGCTTGCCCTCGAGCTCCGGCACGACGAGGCCGATCGCCTTGGCGGCGCCGGTCGAGGTGGGCACGAGGTTGGCCGCCGCGGCGCGCGCCCGGCGCAGGTCCTTGTGGGGCGCGTCCTGCAGGCGCTGGTCGGCCGTGTAGGCGTGGATCGTGGTCATGATCCCGCGCTCGATCCCCACGGCTTCGTTCAGCACCTTGGCCACCGGGGCCAGGCAATTCGTGGTGCACGACGCGAGCGAGATGACCTGGTGCTGCTGCGGATCGTAGGCGTCGTCGTTCACGCCCAGCGCGAGGGTCACGTCGGGCTCGGTCGCGGGCGCCGAGATGATCACCTTCTTGGCGCCCGCCTCGAGGTGCTTGGCGGCGTCGTCGCGCTTCGTGAACAGGCCGGTGGACTCGATCACCACGCCGGCGCCCAGGTCGTCCCAGGGGAGCGCGGCGGGATCGCGCTCGGCGAACACGCGCAGCTCGTTGCCGTCGACGAGGATGCCGTTCTCGGTGGCCTCGACCTCGCCCGGGAACGGCCCCAGGATCGTGTCGTGCTTGAGCAGGTGGGCGAGCGTCTCATTGTCGGTGATGTCGTTGACGCCGACCCAGTCGATGTCGGCGCCGGCTGCGTGCGCCGCCCTGAAGACGTTGCGGCCGATGCGCCCGAAGCCGTTGATTCCGGCCTTCAAGGCCATTCGTTTCTCCCTTTCGGTCGTATGCCGACGGCGCGCACTCGGCCGAGCCGAGCGCTTGCCGCACTACGCGCGGTGAATCTATCGCTTGCCCGACCACGCCCGATCAAAACTGAATCAGGGCCGCCGCGGCGGCTTGTCCACGTCGCGGTGGACCACCTCGATCAGCAGGTCGCCGCGCGGCGCGTAGATGCGGGCCAGGTGCTCGGCGATCACCACCGAGCGGTGCCGGCCGCCCGTGCAGCCGATTCCCACGGTCAGGTGGGACTTCCCCTCCCGCTCGTAGGCCGGCAGCAGGTAGTCGAGCAGCGGCGTGAGGCGCTCGTAGAACTCGGCGATGCCGTCCGAGCCCTCGACGTAATCGATCACCGGGTCGTCGAGCCCGGTCAGCTCGCGTAGCTCGGCCTCGTAGTGGGGGTTCGGGAGGAAGCGGACGTCGAAGGTCAGGTCGGCGTCGCGCGGCGACCCGTGCTTGAACCCGAACGTCAGGAAGGTCACGGCGAGCCGGCCGATCTTCCCGTGCGGGAGCATCTTGTCGGCCACCACCTTGCGGAGCCGCGCGGCGGACAGGTCGCTTGTGTCTATCGAGACGTCGGCGCGCTCCTTCAGCGGCGCGAGCAGCTCGCGCTCGTCGCGAAGCGCCGACTCCACCGAGCCGCCGTTGGCGAGCGGGTGCCGGCGCCGGGTCTCCTTGAAGCGGTTGATGAGGACCGGGTCGGCCGCCTCGAGGTAGAGCAGCCGGTAGGGGACACCGCGCCCGTCGAGGTCGTCGAGCACCTTCACGAGGCCGTCGAAGTAGGCGCCGCCGCGCACGTCCGACGCCACGGCGGCCTTCTCCACCTTGCTGCCCTCGTGTCCGAACAGGTCCGCAAGCGAGCCGATCATCTCGGGCGGGAGGTTGTCGACGCAGAAGTAGCCGGCGTCCTCGAAGGTCGCCATCGCCTGGGACTTGCCGGCCCCGCTGAAGCCCGTGATGACGACGAAGTCCTGGATCATCCGACCGCCCTCACCGCACCTTGTTCACGTAGGCGTGGATGTCGCGCGCCACCTTCCCGGGCAGGCCGGGCACCGCCTCGAGCTCCTCGCGACTCGCTCCGAGAAAGCGCTCGGGCGAGCCGAAGTGCTGCAGGATGCTGCGCTTGCGGGCAGGGCCGACGCCGGGCAGCTCGTCGAGGATCGAGCGCGTCATCGCCCGGTCGCGCCGGCCGCGATGGAACTCGATCGCGAAGCGGTGCGCCTCGTCGCGGACGCGCTGGAGCAGCTGCAGCTCGGGCGTGTCGTGGGCCAGGCGCAGCGGCGTCGGGTTGCCTGGCATGAACACCTCCTCGATCCGCTTGGCCAGGCTGACGACGGTAACGCCGAGGTCGAGGAACGGTGTCAATTCCTTGAGACCGGCCGACAGCTGGCCGGGGCCACCGTCGATCACGATCAGGGCGGGGACGGAGGCGAAGCTCTCGTCGAACTCGCGGTCGTGCGGGCTGCGCTCACGGTGGGTGACGTATTGGGCCATGCGCCGTGAGAGCACCTCTGCCATGGCGGCGAAGTCATCTTGAACGGCCTCCCGGATGCCGAAGCGCCGGTAGTCGGACTTCTTCGGCGCGCCGCCCTCGAACGCGACCATCGAGGCGACGGTGTGGGCGTGCATCAGGTTCGAGATGTCGAAGCACTCGATCCGCATCGGGATCACGTCCATGCCGAGCGCGCGCTGGAGGCCGTCGAGCGCCTCGATGCGCTGGGCGCGGCGGCGCTCGGAACGCAGCCGGTCCTGGTCGAGCGCCAGGCGGGCGTTGCGCTCGGCCAGCTCGAGGATGCGCCGCTTGTCGCCGCGCTCGGCGTGCCGCACGTCGACCGGGGCGCCGCGCCGCTCGGCCAGCGCCTCGGCCAGCGTGCCGGTGGTGAGCAGCGCCCGCGGCACGATCACCTGCGGGGGCACCGCGATCGCGCTGGCGTAGTACTGGAGCACGAACTCCTCGGCCACCTCGCCCTCGTCGCGGCCGGCGGCGTTCTCGAGATAGAAGCTCTGGCGGTCCTGTAGCACTCCGTCACGAACCTGGAACACCTGTGCGTTGGCGTCGGTGCCCTCGGCGGCCACACCGATCGCATCGAGCGTGCCGACCGCCTCGTTCGCGATCCGCTGGCGCTCCAGCAGGGAGCGGACCGCCTTGAGGCGGTTGCGAAGCTGGGCCGCCCGCTCGAACTCCTGCTCCTTTGCGGCCTGCTTCATGCCCTGGTCGAGCGCGCGCTCGATCTGGCGGTAGCGGCCGGAGAGGAAGTCGATGATCGTGTCGACGTTGGCCCGGTACTCCTCCTTCGAGATGTAGCCGACGCAGGGCGCCTGGCAGCGCTTGATGAAGTAGTCGAGGCAGGGGCTTCCGCTGGCCCGACCGGGCTCGGGGCCGTCGCAGGTGCGGTACTGGAAGACCTTGCCGAGCAGGTCGAGCGTCTCGCGCACGCGCTTGGCGTTGCTGAACGGGCCGAAGTAGACGCGGCCCCGGCGATGCCGCTCGCGGGTGAAGTAGATGCGCGGGAACTCCTCGTCGAGGCTGATCCCGATGTAGGG
>JBKGUS010000041.1:0-8774 GCA_046462295.1 Thermoleophilaceae bacterium
TCGGGGCGCTCCGCGCCCGGCCCGCCACCGTCGCGGCCGTCATCCCCGTCTTCGCATCCGAGCGGGCCGTCGAGGTCGCCCGGGCAACGCTGCAGCACGTCGACGAGCTCGTCCTGGTCGACGACGGCGCCCCGGCCGCCATCGCGGACTCGCTCGACGTCCTTCGCGGCGATGACCGTGTCCGACTCCTCCGCCTCGGCGAGAACGGCGGCAAGGGCAGTGCCGTCGCCGCGGGCGCCGAGCTCCTGCTCGCCG
Source organism: Thermoleophilaceae bacterium (assembly GCA_046462295.1). Taxonomy (GTDB): domain Bacteria; phylum Actinomycetota; class Thermoleophilia; order Solirubrobacterales; family Thermoleophilaceae; genus JACVRW01. Next base: position 256 of record JBKGUS010000041.1, read on the forward strand.
AGTCGCGTCCACCAGAGGCGATCGTCGTGCTCGACTCCGACGGCCAGCACGATCCCGAGCGCATCCCCGCCTTCGTCGAAGCCGCGCGCGAGGCCGACGTCGTGATCGGCGACCGCCGTGACCGCAGCTCGATGCCGCGGATCCGCCGCTTCGGCAACCGCCTCGCCAGCTTGACTCTCCTCGCCTCGGCCCGCGCCTGGATCCCCGACACCCAGAACGGCATGCGCCTCTTCCGCAGCACCGTCCTGCGCGACCATCCGCTCCCCCCGGGCGGCTACGACGCCGAGAGCCGCCACCTGCGCGCCCTCCTCGGAGCCCGGCGCAGCGTGGCATCGGTCGAGATCCCCACGATCTATGACGGCGAGCCGAGCCACTACCGGCCGTTCAGGGACACCGTCCGCGTCGGGCGGGCGCTCGCCTCCCGGCCTGCGACGCAGGCCCCGAGCGCCGCGACCGGCACCCGGGGCACGGCCGCCGACGCCCTCGCCGTCCTCCGCGCCTGGATGCCCCGCCTCGGCGCGGTGGTCCTGGCGGCCATCGCGCTCGGCCTCGCGATGCCGCTCTTCCAGCCGCTCGACAACACGCTCTTCCTCGCCGTGAACGGTCTCGGCGACGGGCCGGAGTGGCTCTACCGGGCGCTCGACCCGCACGCCCGCAACTACGTGCTGCTCACGATCACGACGATCGTGGTCGCCACGGCCGTGCTCCGCCGCCCGCGCTACGTGCTGGGCGCCGCGCTCGGCGTGGTGCTTGCCGCCTACGTCGCCGGCGCCGCCATCGAGCTTGTCAAGCTCTTTGTCGAGCGCGCCCGCCCCGAGGAGGTCCTCGGCGGGGAGGTGCTGCTGTCGGAGGGACGCAGCTGGGCTCACCTGGCGTCGTTCCCCTCGGGGCACCTCATCGTCACGACGGCCATGGCCTCGGCCGCCGCCGTCGCGCTGCCCGTTCTCCGCAAGCCGCTGATCGCCTACGTGGTGCTGATCGGCATCACGCGCGTCCTGTTCGGCGCCCACTTCCCGCTCGACGTGCTCGCCGGCGCCGTGCTCGGCTACGAGATCGGCCTGTTCTCGGCCAGGCTGATGGCGAGCGCGCGCCTGCTGCCGGTCGCGGTCCCCGAGCTCGTCCCGGCGCCGCTCAGGCTCCACCCCGCGGCCGCGCGAAGTCCTCGACCCCGATGAGGTCGAGCCGTAGCGCGGTGACGAACGAGTCCGCCTGCTCCTCGAGAAGCTCCTTGCCCAGCCGGTCGGCGGCGCGCCGCATGCGGTGCTCCGCCAGGTCCAGCTCGCGGTCGTAGCGCTCGGCCTCCTCGTCCGGCACGGTCTCCTCGCGGCTCGTGCCGCACGCCCCGCAGCGGAGCAGCATCCACCAGGTGCCCCCGTCGTTGGGGCTCCACTCGACGGGATGGACGAAGTCGGCTCCGCATGCGGAGCAATCCGACAACGTCGCCCGGCGGCGATTGAAGATGCGCTTGAACAATGAGCAATCGGCCGGCACCCGGTAGAGCCGGATGCCTGCGGCCAGCGGGGCCAGCGAGTCCGTGTCCAGCTTCGCCTATCTGGCCGCTTCGCGCAAGGCCGGTTCGACCGGATGGTTCGAGCGGAACAGGTTGCCCACGTCGTAGCGGGCCTTGACGGCGCACAGGCGCGCGTAGGTCGCCTCGTCGAACGCATCGGCGACGTCGCGGCTCGGGTGCTCGGCGAAGTTGAGGTAGATGCCGCCCCGCCACGGCGCCATCGCCTGCTTCACACGCTCAAGGTGGCCACCGATCGCCGGGGCCGCTTCCGGTCCCATCGCGATGCCGACCGCGAACAGCGTGAACTCGTCCGGCAGGGCGGCAAGCGCGCCCGCGCCGCCGGGCGGCTCGGCCAGAGCGCCGCCGAGCTGGCGCAGCTCGAGCATCAGCAGCGGGCTGCCCGAGCCCGGACCGCCCACCTCGATGAACGCGTCCGCCGCCTCGGGTGTGAGCTCACGCACCTGGAAGCCGTCGCCCAGCACGGGCACCGGCTGCTCGGGGTCCCCGTGCAGGCGGACCAGGCCGGCGGCGGGGATCGTCGCCCACGTGTCCATGACGAGCGGGGCGGCCACGTCGCGCAGCGGCCGCAGCAACTCGGCCCCGTCCGCGTCCGATCCGAGGTAGGCGCCGTCGATCGCGATCACGGGGCGGTCGCGCAGCGGCTCCGGGACGTCGGGGAACGGCGGCAGATGCAGGAAGCGCAGCGACGTGGTGATGTCGCGCGGGGTGTTCGGCGACCACTCGCGGAACGCGTGCACGACCTCGCCCGCCGCGTCGGCATCCCACACGAGCCAGCCGGCGTAGACCTCGGTCAGCGGCAAGAGCTCGAACTCGAGCGCGGTGACCGCCCCGAACGCGCCGCCGCCCCCGCGCAGCGCCCAGAACAGATCCGGCTCCTCGTCGGGGCCCACTCGCCGCAGCTCACCGTCCGCGGTGACGATCTCCGCCGCCACGACCCTGTTGCAGGCGAGGCCGTGGCGCCGCGCGAGCCAGCCGAGGCCGCCGCCCAACGTGTAGCCGACCACGCCGACGTCGGGCGAGGAGCCGTGCAGCGCCACGAGCCCGTGCTCGGCGGCGGCCACGGCCACGTCGCCCCACAGCACGCCGGCCTCGACGCGGGCGCGGCGGGTGCCGGGATCCACCTCGAGGCCTGTCATGCGCATCGTCTTGAGCAGCAGGGTGCCGTCGAGGTCGCCCATCGGGGCGGCGGCGTGGCCCGTGCCCTGCGCCGCGACGCGCATGCCGCGCTCGGCGGCGAGTCGGACCGCGGTGGCCACGCCGGCGGCGTCGTCCGCGTACGCGACAGCCGCCGGACGCTGGTCCACGGCCAGGTTCCAGGCCTGGCGGGCGGAGTCGAAGCCGTCGTCTTCAGGGGTGAGGAAGGTCCCGTTCATGGAGGTCATGGATCGATCATCGCTCATGTGTTCACCTCTGTGAAACAGCGGGTCGGGGCGTTTGCGGCAAGCTCGGCATGTGAGAACATGGCATCGGTCATCCGTCCAGACCGGCAGGATCGGCCTAATTCCCACCGAGGCCACCGCCGACGCCGGACCGGAGGACCTGACCCAGGCCCCCGTTCCTGGGGAATCTCCGCCCCACCCCATGGCCACCACCACACGCCAAGCTCTCCGCTTGCAGCAGACGCCCGTAGTCGGCTCGCGCAAGGCGCTCCGCCTCAGCATCGCCGGCGGCCCGCGCGCGCCTGAGCGCGCCCGCGCCTGGCTTCAGAGCGCGGCCGAGTGGCTGCCCGAGGAGATCGAGCGCAACCTGCTGCTCCTCACCTGCGAGCTGGTCAACAACAGCGTCCTGCACGGCCAGGCGAGCGAGGACGACATGATCGAGATCGAGCTGCACCACACCGACACCGGCGTGCGCGCCGAGGTGAGCGACACCGGCCCCGGTTTCGCGCCGCGGGCGCGCGACAAGGATCTCGACGAGCCGGGCGGCTGGGGCCTGGTGCTCGTGCAGTCCATCGCCAAGCGCTGGGGCGTCGAGCGCGGCGGCCGCACCCGCGTCTGGTTCGAGCTGGCGCGCGCCTAGCGAAGGCGCGCTAGGCGGCGGCCAGCCGGCGGCCGGCCTTCGCGAAGCGCACGCGCGTGAGCGGCCCGTCCGGCACCACCTCGAAGTGGTCCACCACCGCGGCGATGATCGGTATGCCGCGCCCGTACGTGGCCTCGGACCCAGGCGGAAGCGGCGCCGAGTCGAACTCGCCGCAGTCGCAGACCTCGACGCACAGCCCGCCTTTCCACGGCAGCATCCTCAGCAGGATGCCCCGATCGCCATCAGAGCAAGGCGTGCCGTGGATGATGGCGTTCGAAACCGCTTCGCTGGTGGCGAGCGTGAGACTCCAGGCGCCATCGTCGTCGAGCCCCTGCTCTGCGGCTGCCTCGCGGACGAGCTCACGCGCATGCGTGGCGCTCTCCGGCTCGGCCGGAAGCCATGACTCCCGCATCATGACTACTCGGTTGTGCCCAAAAGAGGGGAGTCCGACACATAGGTGAGGCGCCCGCCGACCATCGTGGCGAGCACCTGGACGTCGTCCAGCTCCTCCGACGGGCACGCCGCGGGGTCGCGATCGAGGATCACGAGGTCGGCGAGCATGCCCGGGGCGAGCGTCCCGCGCCGCCGCTCGTCGCAGGCCAGCCAGGCGGGCTCCAGACAGGTGGCGCGGAGCGCCTGCTCCACGGTGACCGCCTGCTGCGGCCGCCACGCCGGCCGCTCGTCGAGCGTCCGCAGCACGCCGGCCACGATCCCCTTGAGCGGATCGAGCTCCTCCACCGGCGCGTCGGAGCCGTTCGCCAGGCGGGCGCCGTGCTCGAGCAGCGCGCCGTATGCGTAGGCGCCCCCGTGCCCCTCCCAAAAGCGGTCGGCCAGGTCGCGGTCCGACGGCGCGTGGCTGAACTGCACCGAGGCGGCGACGCCCACCTCCGCGAAGCGCGGCAGCTCGGCGTCGTCGAGCAGCTGCGCGTGCTCGATGCGCTGGCGCAGGCCGAGCGGGCGCCAGGCATCGGCGCTCGCCTCGAAGGCGTCCAGTGCGGCGCGGTTGGCGCCGTCGCCGATCGCGTGCACGGCCACCGGCCAGCCTGCGTCGGCGGCCTCCCGGACCACCTCCTCGAGCCGGTCGCGCGAGGTGAGCTCGACTCCCGAGCCGTCGAGCAGCCGCGCCGTGGCGGAGCCGAGCGTGCCGTCCATGAACAGCTTGAGGTAGCCGAGCCGCAGCATGTCGTCGCCGAAGCCCGAGCGGAGTCCGACCGCACGCAGCTCTGGGAGCCGGTCGGCGGGCTGGGACTGCCACACGCGGAGCGTCAGTTCGTCGCTTGTGTGCAGGTGCTGGAAGACCTCGAACGAGCCCATCCAGCCGTCCTTGTCGTGGATCGCGGTGACCCCGCGGGAGGCTGCCACGCGCAGGCCGTCGCGGCTCGCCTCGATCATCTCCTCGAGCGTGGGAAGGCTGTGCAGGTCGCGGAACCTCCAGGCGGCGTTCTCGCGCAGCACCCCGATGGGCTCGCCGCGGTCGTCGCGCTCGACCACGCCGCCCGGCGCGTCGAGGTCGCCGCCGGCGCGCGCCAGCGCGGCCGAGTTGAGCCACAGCGAGTGGTAGTCCCGCGACATCAGCGCCACCGGCACGTCGGGCGCGACCTCGTCCAGGGAGGCGCGGTCCGGCCGCTCGACCCATGCCGCGTCGCGCCAGCCGAGCCCGCGCAGCCAGCCGCCCGGCGGCACGGAGGGGAGCGCGTCGGCCACGCGAGCAACCGCCTCGGCGCGCGACTCGACGCCCTCGAGCCGCACCTGCCGCAGCCCGAGCGACCAGGTCGGGAAGTGGACGTGGGCGTCGTTGAATCCCGGCACGATGCAGCGGCCGCCCAGGTCGACCCGGCGGGCGCCCGGCGGCGGCTCCGCCGTTATCCGCCCGTCCCGGACGGCGAGCCGCGGCACCAGCGGCGCCGCGGCGTCGAGCGTACGGATCGGCCCACCCTCGAAGACGAGGCCTACTGCTGGATCAGGCAGACGTAGTTCGTCTCGCTGCGCGGCGCGGCCGGGAGCGTCAGGGCGGCCGCGGCCCCGAGCCACGTGCCGCGGCTGTCCGACTGCGGCGCGGTCCCGTCGAAGCGGTAGACGTCCAGGCCGCGCGCGATGTCGTTCCCGTACAGGAAGAAGGAGCCGTTGCGCTCGATCCGGGGCGTCTTGGCCGACCATGAGTCGGCATTCTCCGTCTTGTAGAAGCCGACCTGCCGCAGGCCCTCGCCGCCGTGCAGCCCGGACAGGTCCACGACCCGTACGCCGCCGTTGTAGTAAGCCACCGTCATGAGCTGCCGGCGCTCGTGGATGTCGAACACGTGGGCGGTGCAGGTGCCCTCTGGGTTGTGCGTGGGCCCGACGTCGTCGATGTTCCAGTAGCCGACCTTCTTCGGCGCCCGTTCCAGCGCTCCCGTCACCTCGTAGATGTGGAAGCCTCCGCTTGGGCAGACCGGGGCGCTCAGCGCGCCTGCGAACTCGTCCTCCACGAGCACGAAGTCGCGCCCGCCGGCCGAGTACGGGTCGGCCTGGTGCCAGACGTTGATGGCCGGGTCGAGCCAGGTCGAGACGATGCTCGGGGTGGCCGGGTCGGTGGTATCGATCACCACGCCCTGCGACAGCGCCGCCGAGTAGGCCCGGTTGCCGTCGTCGGAGAAGGTGATGTCGTGCGACTCGGTGCCGAGCCCGGGCCGCGTCGGCAGCGCGAGCTCGCCGACCTTCGCCGGCGCCGCGAAGTTCCCGATGTCGAAGATCTCGATGGCCGGCTGGAACGACGTGATCAGGTCGGAGTTCGAGTTGTAGAGGTACCGGCCGCTTGGGTGGATCGTGTGGTTGTGGGAGCCCTGCTCGACCTCGACGAAGGACACCGTCGACGGCGCCAGCGGGTTGGTCAGCTCGACGATGAACGTGCCGTTCTTGCCGGTGCCGTCCGCCTTGTGGACGTTGAAGCCGAGCGCCTGCGCCTCGCGGTAGCAGGTGGAGGTGCCGTCGCCGTAGGTGTCCGAGGTGTAGCCCGCGAAGACGCGGCCCGGCTTGTCGGCCTGCCGGAACACCTGCACGTCGCCCTGGGTGACGCCGCAGTCGTACACGGCGACTATCTCGGAGCTCCGCGGGTTCGTGATGTCCACGATCTGGAGCCCGTTGCGGTAAGAGCCCGCCAGCGCGTACTGGCGCCCGGCGACGCGGGCGAACTCGATGTCCGTGCCGTAGTTCGGCACGTCTCCGTTGCGCGCCTCGTACGGAAGGTTCTTGACGAGGCTCATGTTCCGGCTGTGCTGGTCCTGGGCGATCGCGCTGGCCGGTATCAGCGCAAGGACCATCGCGGCGATCAGTACCCCTGCGGCTCGCATGTCCGCGCGGTACCCGGATCGGCTAGGACGTAACGGCCCTCGGATTCTCGAGCGGACGCACCGTGGCCTCGATCTCGGGCCGGCGGTGCTCGAGGAACGGTGGGATCGAGAGCTTCTCGCCGAGCGTCTCGAGCGGCTCGTCGACCGTGAAGCCGGGCGAGCGCGTGGCGATCTCGAAGAGCACGCCGCTCGGCTCGCGGAAGTAGATCGAGCGGAAGTAGTGGCGGTCGATCACCGGCGTGGGCCGGCCGCCGCCCTGCTGGACGCGGTCCCGCCAGGCCTCGTGGTCCTCGTCCTCCGACGCCCAGGCCACGTGGTGCACGGTCCCCGCGCCCTGGATGCCGCGCTCGGCGGGCCGGGCGTCGTACAGGTAGAGGCCGCTGCGGCGCGGGCCGCGCGCCTCCCAGGCGTCTTCTTGCTCGGCGAACCCCAGCGCTTCGAGGAGCCCGCGGCTCGGCTCGGGGTCGGACGCGTAGGCGCGCACGGCATGGAAGCCCTGGAGTGCGTGCTCGGCCGGGACCTCGGGGTGCTCCGCGGTGAGCGGCTCGTCGTCCACGTCGGTCACGAGCAGCTCGTGCTCGAGTCCCTCGGGGTCGGCGAAGTGGAGACTGGCGCCCTCGCGCCGCGTCTCGATGCCCTCGCCGGCCAGCCGTGCGGTCCAGAAGTCGAGCGCGTCCTCGCCGGCGACCCGCCAGACGACGCGGTGGATCATCCCCTCGCCGGCCCGTCCCGGCGCGGCGCCGGGGTACTCAAAGAAGGTCAGGTCAAGGCCGGGGTGGGCGTGCTCGTCGCCATAGAAGAGGTGGTAGACGGTCGGATCGTCCTGGTTGACGGACTTCTTGACGAGACGGAGGCCGAGCACGCGCGCGTAGAAGTCGACGTTGCGCTGGGCGTCCGCGGTGATGGCGGTGATGTGGTGGATGCCGTCGAGCTGCATGGGGCCTCGCTCACTCGGGTCTGATGATTGCGTGTGCAACTATATCACGTCGGCGGGGATGCGGGGCCGGGCGGTCGCGAGCGCGAAGCCGGCGGCGCAGGCAATCGAGAGCAGGGCGGCGCCGAGGACGACCTGCCGGGCGCCGAAGGCCTCGGCCACCGGTCCGGTCAGGAACAGGCCGGCGCCGCCTGCGGTGAGCGCCGCCGTGAGGAACGCGAGCATGGCTTTCGTCCGCATCGGGGGCGGCACGGCGAGCGTGACGAGCGTGAAGCTCGGGGCGTTCACGACCGGGTTCGCGAGGCCCGACAGCAGCATGCCGGCCGCGAGGAACGGCGGCGGGAGGGGGGCCGCGACGATCAGGAGCGGCAGCGCCTGGGCGAGCATGGCGGCGCGCACGAGGGTCAGGGGAGGATGCGACGCCAGCCGCAGTGCCAGGACGGTCCCGGCGAGCGCGCCGGCGCCCCAGGCCGCGATCAGAGCTCCGGCTACGGCGGCGCGAGCGTCGTACTCGGTGAAGACGAGGATCGGGATCGCGAGGAAGAGCGCCTGCATGGCGAGCTCGATGCCCGCGTTGGCGAGCGTGAGCGGGCGCAGCACCGCGCTGCGGGCGAGCGAGCGGGCACCGACCCAGAGGTCGCCGCCGTCCGCCGGCGCTGCCCCCGGCGCCGGGCGCCCCGGGACGAGCGCGAGGAGGAGCACGGCGGAG
>JBKGUS010000042.1:0-6629 GCA_046462295.1 Thermoleophilaceae bacterium
CTCGCGCTCCCAGTTCCGTCCCGGTGGAATGCCCATTTCAGGATCGAAGTCCACGAACAGGGCCTCGAACCCGGCCTGCCGCAAGCCGTCCGCGAGCCAGGCAGCGGTGGCCTCGTCTGTGCTGCTATGGCTGAGGAAGAGCGACGCCATCGGGGCCGACGCCCAATCTCCTCTCGAACGGCATGCGTGGGAAGCGGCTCCGCTTCCAGCTGTGGCCAGCGAGCCTCACTGCCGCCTCCAATGCGACTGCGGTTGCGGTCAGTGACCAGGGTCAGACTAAACCTGTGGGATGTACCGCGCAAGGGGCTCGGATGGCTCGAGCGGGCTCCGCCCTTGACGTCTCCACACGACATGGCCTCCTGGCCGACCGCTCGGAAGCGATCTACGGGCACCGCCATGTCCTGCCCGTCGCCGTGTGGATTCTCGAGTCCGGTACAGAGACCATGACCCAGCCCGTCGTGAGCCGCGGGCTAGAGGGGCGGTCACCGCCCAACAAAGTTCTGCACGCCCTTGAACGGCTCGGTGACATCGGCGCGCTGACGCAGCTGCCGTTTCCGGGGCGCCCGCACGCCCGAACATTCGAAAAGGCAGCGAGCGCCTTCTGGGCACTCGTCGCCGAAGACGCAGCGGAAGTTGATGGGACCCTCGGCATGCCGTCCAACGTGGCGAGCCGGTTGCGGAGACCGTGATGCTTGATGCAGCGTTCGCCTTGTCACGCCCGCCGGTCAGCCGTGTTCGCTTTCCTCCGCGCACAGCGAGGTATCTTGGCGTGACCCCGGCCTCTTTTGGCCGCACCAACCGCGCCCGGCACGGGACGTGAACGGCCTGCGAGTCCCGGCATCCGATCGGGATGTCGGTTTCCTTTCCGAAGAGTAGGCCGGAAGGCGAACGCTCGGGCGCTCCGGCCCCGCAAACGGCGGCCGCGCCGTGCTGGAGCCCGCCGGAGATCATGCGCGTGTTGTCTTTAGGGGCCCCGCCGAGCGCGACCGGCAACGATCGCGATCCCGCTCCGTGAACCGTCAGCTGGGCGTTCTGCGCGAACAGCGCGCGAACAGGGTCGCCACCGAAGGCGGCATTTCGGCGCAGTTCGTCGCAACGCAAAGCGCCTCTTCGCAGGACGTTTCTACTGGCCGCCACTCGCTTCAGCGCGGCGCGGCGGACTCTCAATCTCAAGGTTGTTGGTTCGATTCCTACACGGCCCATCCCGGCCCCTAGCGCCCCAGCAGCCCGATCATCGCCGACTGCACGAAGCGGGGCGGGAACGTCATCTGAACGTCCTCGCGGTGCTGCTTCAAGAAGCGGGCCGCCCAGCGCGCGCCGCGCAGGCTCTTCGGGATTCCGCCGCGCATGAAGAGGCCTTCGCGGGCCGCGGCGGCGCTGTCCTCGAGGAAGGACTGCAGGTCGCGCGCCGGCACGACGCGGCAGCGCAGGTGGGCCTCGCGGTCGGTCGAGCTGGACACGGCGTGCTTGGTTCCGGGCCTGACGAGCACCTCGCCGTCTGCGGGCCGCAGGACGCGCTTGTCGTTGCCGAGCTGGAAGCGCACCTCGCCCTCCACGACCGACCAGTGCTCCTCCTGGTGAGGATGGAGGTGGGGCGGCAGCGCGCCGCCGGGCTCAAGCCAGGTGTCCACGATGAGGTTCTCGCCGTCGGGCTGAAAGGAGTAGCGGGCGCGATGGACTGGATCGTGAGTCTGACCGTTCATCGCGGGAACGGTACGCCGTTGCGGGCCGGATCAGCGAGGCCGCGCTCGCATAGCATGGGCCCCATGGCACCGGAACAGGCCACAGCCACAGCCGAGCTCGGCTCGGTCGACGGCCGCATCGCGCCGTCCGCCGAGCTGACGATCCCGGCCACCGACGAGGGCCTTCTGCGCGGCGACGGCGTGTTCGAGGTCATCCGCGTGTACGACGGCGTGCCGTTCGCGCTCGCAGATCATCTCGCGCGGCTGGAGCGTTCGGGGGCGAACCTTCGCCTGCCGGATGTGTTTCGCGCGGAGCTCGAATCCGAGATCCCGGAGCTGCTCGAGGCCCGCGGCGGCGCCGCCTTCGACGGTGTCCTCCGCGTGGTGATCACCCGCGGCGGCCGCCGTCTGTTGCTGACCGAGCCCGCCGCGCCGAAGCCGCCCGGCGTGCGGCTGGGGGTGGTGACCTACGCGCCGACGCGGGTGCTCGACGGGATCAAGTCGCTCTCCTACGGGGCGAACATGCTCTGCAGCCGGCTCGCCCAGGAGCGCGGCTTCGACGAGGCCCTCCTCGTCACACCCCACGGGCGCGTGCTCGAGGCGCCCACGTCGACGCTGTTCTGGGTCGTCCCCGACGGCAGGCTCTGCACGCCGCCGCTCGACGAGCACATCCTCGCTTCGATCACTCGCGACCGCCTGACGAAGCTGCTCGACGTCGAGGAGCGCTCGTCCACGCTCGACGACCTCAACGCCGGAAGCGAGGCCTTCCTCGCCTCGACGATCCGCGAGGTGCAGTCGATCGGAGCGGTGGAGGAAGTCGAGTTCCAGGAGGGACCGCGGACCCGCGAGGCCGCGGCGGCGTTCCGCGCCCACGTCGAGGAGACGCTCGGGCGTTAGCTGCGCTCGCGCGGATCGGGCTGCATCTGATGAGAGACGTACCAAGCCACGTGGCGGGCCACGGCCGCCGCCAGCCCGAACGCTCCTCCCACTAGCTTCGCCATCTCCCGTTCCACTGTAGGCCACCCCGTGCGAATCGTCACGATCATCGGCAACCGGCCCCAATTCGTCAAAGCCGCCGCCGTGTCCCGGCTGCTCCGCGAGTCGCACGACGAGCAGATCGTGCACACGGGCCAGCACTACGACGACGACCTCTCCAAGGTGTTCTTCGAAGAGCTCGGGATTCCCGCTCCGGACCGCGAGCTGGGAGCCGGGTCCGGTTCGAACACGGCCCAGACGGCGCGCATCCTCGCTGCGCTCGAGCCTGTCCTGGACGAGCTCGCGCCCGATCTCGTTCTGGTCTACGGCGATACCAACTCGACGCTCGCCGGCGCCCTCGCCGCCGCCCAGGGCGGCTTCCGGCTCGGTCACGTGGAGGCGGGCATGCGCTCCTTCGACCGCGCCATGCCCGAGGAGCTGAACCGCGCGCTGACCGACCACGCCAGCGACCTGCTGCTCTGCTCCACCTCCACCGCGATGGCGAACCTCGAGCGCGAGCACGCCCCGGGGGAGGCACACCTCGTCGGCGACGTGATGGCGGACGTGTCGCTCGCCTTCCGGGACATCGCCGCCGAGCGCTCGACCGTCCTCGCCGACCTCGGCGTCGACCGCGCCGGCTACCTGGCGGTGACGGCCCACCGGGCTGGGAACGTCGACGACCCGGAGCGCCTCGCCATGCTCGTCGACCTCCTGGCGGCGCTGCCGGCCGCCACGGGCTGCAGGGTGATCTTCCCGGCCCATCCGCGCACCCGCGACCGCCTTGAGGGGACCCTCCTGATCGAGCGCCTGACCGGGGTTGAGGTGATCCCGCCGCTCGGCTACCTCGACTTCCTGGAACTGGCGCGGAACGCCCGTGCCATCCTCACGGACTCCGGCGGGGTGCAGAAGGAGGCGTATCTCCTGGGCGTTCCATGCGTGACGCTGCGGGACACGACGGAATGGGTGGAAACGGTGGATGCGGGCTGGAACACGCTGGTGGATCTCGATCGCGAGGCGGCGCTCGCCGCGCTGGATCGGACGCCGCCGGTGGAGCGGCCTGAGCTCTACGGCGGGGGACGGGCTGCAGAGCGGGTTCGCGACGTGGTCGCCGCCTACACTGCGCGGATATGAGTGGCCGAATCGGCATCGTCGGCCTCGGCTACGTCGGGCTGCCGCTGGCGGTCGCGTTCGCGGAGGCGGGCCGGGACGTGGTGGGCGTCGACACGGACGGGCGCGTCGTCGAGGCGCTCGGCTCCGGGCGCTCGCACGTGGAGGACGTCCCCGACGAGGCGCTCGCCGGCATGCGCGACCGCTTCCACCCGTCCACCCGCTACGCCGACCTCGCGAAGGTCGACGCCGTGGTGGTGGCGGTGCCCACGCCCCTCACGCGCAACCGCGAGCCCGACCTGCAGCCACTGATCGCGTCGGGCACGGCGCTGGCCGGCGTGCTCCAGGAGGACCAGCTCGTCGTGCTCGAGTCGACCACCTATCCGGGCACCACCCGCGAGCGCTTTGCGCCGCTTCTCGAGGAGTCCGGTCTCGCCGCGGGGCGCGACTTCCACCTGGCCTTCTCGCCCGAGCGGATCGACCCCGGCCGCACCGACTACACGCTGCGAAACACGCCCAAGATCGTGGGCGGGCTCACCGACGAGTGCCTGCGCCGGGCGGTCGAGCTGTACGAGCTCGTGTGCGATGAGGTGGTCGCGGTCACCGGCCCGGAGGAGGCCGAGCTGACGAAGCTGCTCGAGAACGTGTTCCGCTCGGTGAACATCGCACTCGTCAACGAGCTCGCGATCCTGTGCGACCGAATGGGGATCGACGTGTGGGAGGTCGTGGAGGCCGCGGCCACCAAGCCGTACGGGTTCATGTCCTTCAAGCCGGGCCCGGGCATGGGCGGGCACTGCCTGCCCGTCGACCCCTTCTACCTCGCCTGGCGGGCGCGCGAGTTCGACATGCAGACCGAGTTCATCGAGCTGGCCGGCGAGGTGAACCAGCGTATGCCCTACTTCTGCGTCGAGCGCATCGGGCGTGCGCTGAACGACCAGGTCAAGCCGGTCAAGGGCTCGCGCGTCGCGATCGTGGGCGTGTCGTACAAGCCGGGGGTCGGCGACCTGCGCGAGTCGCCGGCGATCAGGATCATCAGGCTGCTGCGCGAGCAGGGCGCCGACGTGAGCTATTTCGACGATTACGTCCCCGAGCTGTCCGACCTCGGGCTCCGCAGCGAGTGGCCCGAGGACGCCGACTGCGTAGTGATCGTGACCGCCCACCCGGACCTCGACGTGGAGCGGCTCGTGCGCGAGTCGCCCCTGGTCGTCGACTTCCGCGGCGTCACGCGCGAGATCGAGGCCCCGAACCTGGTCCGCCTGTGAGCGTTCCCCGGTGAGGATCGGGGTCGTCGGGCTCGGCTACTGGGGCCCGAACCTCGCCCGCAACTTCAGCCGCCTCGCCGACGTCGCGTGGCTCTGCGACGCCTCGCCTGAGCGGCTCGAGCGTCACGGCGCCGCCCACCCGGGCGCGAGGACCACGACCTCGCTGGACGACCTGCTGGACGACGGAGACCTCGACGCGATCGCGCTGGCCACACCCGTGCTCACGCACGCCGTGCTGGCCGAGCGGGTGCTGGGCGCAGGGAAGCACTGCTTCGTGGAGAAGCCGCTGGCGCGGTCGGTCGAGGAGGCCGAGCGGGTCGTGGCCGCGGCGCGGGACAGCGGCCGCGTGCTGATGGTGGGGCACCTGCTCGAGTACCACCCGGGCGTGGAGATGCTGAAGCGGCTGATCGACTCGGGCGAGCTCGGCGACGTCCGCTACCTGTACTCGAACCGGCTCAACCTCGGTGTGCTTCGGCCCGACGAGAACGCGCTCTGGTCGCTCGGCGCGCATGACGTCTCGGTGCTGCTGAGGCTCGCCGGCGAGGAGCCGTACGAGTGCCGCGCGGTCGGCGAGAGCTACATGCAGGAGGGGATCGAGGACGTGGTCTTCTGCTACCTGCGTTTCCCGTCCGGCCTGGCGGCGCACATGCACCTGTCGTGGCTCGACCCGCACAAGGAGCGCCGCTTCACGGTCGTCGGCTCGCGAAAGATGGCGACGTTCGACGACATGGAGCTCGAGCGCAAGCTCACCGTCTACGACAAGGGCTTCGACGAGAGCTTCTCGTCGTATGGCGAGTACATCGCCCGCTCCGGGGACATCTCGTCGCCGCGCGTGCCGAACGAGGAGCCGCTTGCCATCGAGTGCCGCCACTTCGTGGAGCGGGTGCAGGACGGCGGCGAGCCGCGCTCGGGCGGCGAGGCGGGTCTGCGTGTGGTGCGGGTTCTCGAGGCGCTCCAGCGGTCGCTGCAGGAGAGCTCGCGTGCTGCACCCGTCTGACCGGGCGCCGGGGTTGCTGCTGGGCGAGGGGGTGGAGCTGCCGGACGACGCCGCCATCGGGGGGAACGTGGTGGTGCACGCCGGGACCGTGGTCGGGTCCGGCGCACGGCTCGGCGACGGCTGCGTGATCGGCAAGCCGCCGTCGCTCGGCGCCCGCTCGACGTCGTCGCGGGAGGAGCCGACGCCCGCCGCGCTCGGCGAGGGTGTGACGGTCGGTGCCGCCGCGGTCGTGCTTGCGGGGGCTCGGATCGGGGACGGGTGCGTAGTGGCGGATCAGGCGCACGTGCGGGAGCGGAGCGAGATCGGCGCGGAAAGCGTGGTGGGCCGCGCCGCGTCGGTGGAGAACGACGTGCGGATCGGGGCCCGGGTGAAGCTCCAGACCGGGGCCTACATCACCGCGTGGTCGGTGCTCGAGGACGACGTGTTCGTGGCCCCCGGCGTGGTGCTGACCAACGACCCCACCGCCGGCCGCCGCCGAGGCGAGAAGCTGCGCGGGGCGGTGCTGCGGCGCGCCTGCCGGATCGGGGGCGGGGCCGTGCTGCTGCCGGGCGTCGAGGTGGGCGAGGAGGCGTTCGTGGGCGCCGGCGCGGTGGTCACCCGCGATGT